>CALXIP010000144.1 GCA_944388395.1 uncultured Ruthenibacterium sp. | reverse complement strand
GCTGTAGCGGAGGGGATGCCAAGGACACAGGCATATGAATTTGCCGCACAGGCGGTCTATGGCAGTGCAAAGATGGTATTGGAGACCGGAAAACATCCGGGAGAACTTAAGGATATGGTATGCTCACCCGCAGGGACGACGATCGAGGCGGTCCGAGTCTTGGAGGAGAGAGGATTCCGAAGCGCAGTGATGGAAGCAATGCGTGCCTGTGCTAATGTGTCGCGGAGGCTGTAAGCCAGTAAGACCATGCTTTTTGGCATGGGACCAGGAGGATTGGAATTATGGATATTCAGGGACTTCAAAAAGTAACTCTTTTGGACTTCCCGGGGCGAGTGGCGTGTACTGTTTTTCTGGCAGGATGTAATTTCCGCTGTCCATTCTGTCATAACGCCTCCCTTGTGACCCATGTGGATCCGGGCAGGAACATCCCGGAGGAAGAAGTTATTTCATTTCTGAAAAAACGCAGAGGTGTCCTGGACGGTGTGTGTATTACCGGGGGTGAACCGCTGCTGGCGGCGGGACTCGACAGGTTTATCCGGGAAATAAAGGATATGGGGTATGAGGTGAAGCTGGATCCTAACGGCAGCAATACCGAACGATTGAAAACTCTCGCCGGGTCAGGGATGATCGATTATGTGGCAATGGATATAAAGAATGCTCCGAACAAATACGCATCGACCATAGGGATCGATGGTTATGACATGTCAAATATTTTTAGGAGTGTAGAATATCTTATGTCCGGTACAGTGCCATTTGAGTTCCGTACAACGGTGGTGAGGGAGTTCCACAAAAGAGAGGATTTCGAGGAGATCGGACGATGGCTGAAAGGGGCGCCGCGTTATTATCTTCAGGGATTTGTGGATTCCGGAGATCTGATACAGCCGGGACTGCGCGCTTATACAAAAGACATCATGGAACAGGCGCTGAAAATCGTGAGAAAATATGTTCCATGGGCAGAACTGCGTGGAATAGAATAAAAGAGAAGAGAAACACCAATATCTAGTGTTAAATCCGTAAAATAAAATCTAGATATTGGTGTTTTTGTCTTGCGTTCACTTTGGCAAAATGATAGAATGGATTCAGACACCTGCTGACATGGATTGCTATATATGATCATTTCAGGACCATGTCACATGGAAAAACGTGCGGTTAATAAGTCATGCGGAATATGCTGAAAAAACAAAGGCAAAACACAGATCAAAGGAAGGAGATAGAAACGATGTATCAGGTCAAAAAAAGAGACGGAAAGATTGCAGAATTTAACCTGGCAAAGATCGGAGAAGCGATCAGAAAGGCATTTGAAGCCCAGGAAAAGAATTATAACCAGGATATTATCGATATGCTTGCCCTGAAAGTGACAGCAGCTTTTGAGCCGAAGATTAAAGACGAGCTTGTTTCAGTGGAAGATATCCAGGACAGTGTGGAGTCTGTCCTGATCCAGGCGGGATATGACGATGTAGCTAAAGGATATATTCTGTACAGAAAGCAGAGAGAAAAGATCCGTAATCTGAACTCAACGCTGCTGGACTATAAAGAGATCGTGGACGGTTATGTCAAAGTTACGGATTGGCGGGTAAAGGAGAATTCTACAGTGACTTACTCTGTGGGAGGTCTGATCCTGAGCAACTCCGGTGCGATCACGGCAAATTACTGGCTTTCTGAGATTTATGATGAAGAGATCTGCAAAGCACATAAGAATGCGGATATCCATATCCACGACCTGTCCATGCTCACAGGCTACTGCGCAGGCTGGTCGTTAAAACAGCTCATTCAGGAAGGGTTGGGAGGAATCCCCGGCAGGATCACATCTGCTCCGGCGAAACACTTAAGTGTGCTCTGCAACCAGATGGTGAATTTCCTTGGCATCATGCAGAATGAGTGGGCAGGCGCCCAGGCGTTCTCATCATTTGACACCTATCTGGCGCCGTTTGTTAAGACAGATCACCTGACCTACCCGGAGGTGAAGAAATGTGTGGAATCATTTGTCTATGGCGTGAATATCCCGTCACGCTGGGGGACTCAGGCTCCGTTTACAAATATCACACTGGACTGGACCGTGCCTAATGACCTGAAAAATCTTCCCGCGATCGTAGGCGGCAAAGAGATGAATTTTACCTACGGAGAATGTAAGGAAGAGATGGATATGATCAACAGGGCGTTCATTGAGACGATGATCGAGGGAGACGCGGAGGGGCGCGGCTTTCAGTATCCGATCCCGACCTATTCCATTACAAGAGACTTTGACTGGTCTGAGACAGAGAACAATAAACTGCTTTTTGAAATGACGGCAAAATATGGCACTCCGTATTTTTCAAATTATATCAACAGCGACATGGAGCCCAGCGACGTGCGGAGCATGTGCTGCCGGCTGCGTCTTGATCTGAGGGAACTGCGCAAGAAATCGGGTGGTTTCTTTGGGAGCGGAGAGAGTACGGGATCTGTGGGAGTAGTTACGATCAATATGCCCAGGATCGCATATTTGTCGGAAAATAAGGAAGACTTCTATAAGAGATTAGACCGCCTGATGGATCTTTCGGCGCGCTCACTGCATATTAAGAGAACTGTAATCACAAAACTGCTTGATGAAGGTCTGTATCCGTACACAAAGAGATACCTCGGGACATTTGAGAATCATTTCTCAACGATCGGGCTCATTGGAATGAACGAGGCATGTCTCAATGCGAAGTGGCTCCGCCAGGATCTGACCCATGAGGCAGCACAGGAATTTACAAAAGAAGTGTTGAATCACATGAGAGAACGCCTCTCTGATTATCAGGAAGAATATGGCGATCTCTACAATCTGGAAGCAACTCCGGCAGAGTCCACTACCTACCGTCTGGCAAAGCATGATGTGGCGCAGTTCCCGGATATCATCACAGCGGCAGAGAAGAATGGAACTCCTTATTACACGAACAGCTCTCATCTGCCGGTTGGATACACGGACGATGTGTTCGAAGCCTTGGATATCCAGGATGAACTGCAGACATTATATACATCAGGGACAGTGTTCCATACATTCCTAGGTGAGAAACTGCCTGACTGGAAGTCTGCCGCGTCTCTTGTGCGGAAGATCGCAGAGAACTATAAACTTCCGTATTACACGATGTCACCTACTTATTCAATCTGCAGGAACCACGGTTATCTGTCAGGTGAGCAGTTTAAGTGCCCGTACTGCGGCGAGGAGGCGGAAGTATACAGCAGGATCACAGGCTATTACCGGCCGGTGAAGAACTGGAATGACGGAAAGACTCAGGAATTCAAAGAGAGGAAAGTATACGATATCACGAATTCCCATATGCGTCCCAGAACGCAGGCAGCGGCTCAGGAGGCAGCGAAAGCTTCGGCGGATGACAGCGAGACAAAAACACTGCTATTTACCACAAAGACATGCCCGAACTGTCGTGTGGCGACAAATTCCCTCGAAAAGGCTCATATTTCGTATGAGATGATAGATGCAGAGGAAAATATGGATCTGGTGGAAAAATATGGAGTCATGCAGGCGCCGACACTGATTGTTGTAAAAGACGGTCAGGTAACAAAGCTGGCGAATGCGTCCAATATAAAAAATTATGCAGAGAAGGAAGGCTGAAATATATGTACGATATCGGAATTATCGGAGGCGGGACCGCCGGAATGACGGCTGCTATTTACGGGCAGCGTGCAGGAAAAAAGACGATCATCATTGAGGGAGGCGTGTTTGGGGGACAGATCACATCGTCCCCTAATGTAGAGAATTATCCGGGCATTGCAAGTGTGAGCGGAAGCGAATTCTCCATGAATCTGCTGGATCAGGCTGTTAAGCTGGGAGCCGAGACAGCCATGGGGCAGGTCACAGGCATCCGGGATGAGGGAACTGTCAAAGTGATCAAGACTGCCGAAAAAGAATATCCATGCCACAGTGTCATACTGGCGACAGGGGTGACGCACAGGCACCTGGGTATCCCTAATGAAGAGAGATTGACAGGAGCAGGAGTATCCTACTGTGCGACCTGTGACGGAATGTTCTTCCGCGGCAGGGACGTGGCAGTGGTAGGCGGAGGCAGCACAGCGCTACAGGATGCGGAATTTCTTTCCAATTACTGCCGAAAAGTTTATCTGATCCACCGCAGAGACGAGTTCCGCGGAGAGGACAGTATCGTAAAGCGTCTTCAGGGAAAGGAAAACGTAGAATTTATTCTAAGTGCCACGGTCAGGGAGATCATAGGAGATCAGGCGGTGGAACGTCTGATCGTGAACAGTAAGAAGTCCGGAAAGGAATTCAAGCTGGATGTGTCCGGTGTGTTCATTGCAGTAGGACAGATTCCGAAGAATGAAATCTTTGCAGATGTGGTGAAACTGGATGCAGACGGATTTATCCTGGCAGCAGAAGATTGTATCACTTCCCGTCCGGGGATATTCGCTGCGGGAGACTGCCGTACAAAGGAAGTAAGGCAGCTCACAACAGCAGCCGCTGACGG
>CALXIP010000143.1 GCA_944388395.1 uncultured Ruthenibacterium sp. | reverse complement strand
TGATTTGTCACATCCCCGAATTTATTTGTGTAAGTGAGATGCCAGGACATTTCCTTCACAATCTTTTCCTGGAGATCAGCCGTTGTCTCTTCCTCTGTATCGATGACCAGATGGCTTTCTACCGGCTCAAGGTCCCGCACGTACTGATCAGAGGCACCGTTTATGTCGAATTGGGAGTTCCATACCAGAAACCCAAGGATACCCAGGAGCAGGCTGAGGCAGAAGCAGAGATTCCGTTTCTGCGATGAACGGAGCATTTTCTTCTCATTTTCCTTCTCCAGGTCAAGAAATCCCCGGATAGACATCCGCCTCATCTTCCGTGCCATGTTCAGAAGGACGAGAAGGCAGACGGCTGCAAAATAGAGGACGAGCATCCCGGCAGGGGCGGGATCAAAGGTGACGAAGATCATTTCCGGGATTCCGAAGGCGCGGACGATGATCATGGAGATGAGCTGGCTGATGACAAATCCCGCGGGAAGGGAAAGAATCAGCGCGAATAGTCCCAGCAGCAGGATTTCCGTCAGAAACATCAGGATTACCTTTCCCCTGCGGATGCCAAGCAGAAGATACATACCGAATTCCCGGCTCCGCTTTGTGAACATAAACTTCGTTGTGTAATTGATGAGAAAACAGATCACAAAGAGAATGATGATATTGATAAAATCAAGGATCATCTGGAAGGTGTCCATACCTTCTGAGAGGTTGGAGATGGCATCCGATGAGGCGACCAGACCGAAGGAGAACATCAGGGAAAAGGAAAGAGTGACTGTGATCAGATAGACCGCGTAGTCGCTCAGGCTTCTTTTTGCATTTCGATAGGCAAGTTTATATAACATTTCCCGTGTCACCTCCCAGCAGTGTCAGGATGTCAAGGATCTCAGTGAAAAATTCCTTCCTCGTCTTCCGACCCTTCCGGGTCTCGGTAAAGATCTTCCCGTCCTTGAGAACGAGGATTCTTTCGCAGAAGGAAGCGCAGAAGGGATCGTGGGTCACCATGAGGATGGTGGCGTCCAGCTTTTTGTTGATGGATGCCATTGTCTCGAGCAGGAGGCGGGATGACCTGGAGTCCAGGGTGCCGGTGGGCTCGTCAGCAAGGATGAGCTTAGGCTCGTTGATCAGAGCCCTCGCACAGGCGCAGCGCTGTTTCTGTCCGCCGGATACCTCGTAGGGAAATTTCTTTAAAATATCGCTGATGCCAAGTTTCCCCGCAATATCCGAGACCCGGCGGTCGATAACCTTTGGGGACGCTCCGCTGATGATCTGAGCCATGGAGATGTTCTCCCCGATCGTCAGTGTGTCCAGCAGGTTAAAGTCCTGGAAAATAAATCCCAGGTTTTCCCTTCGGAAATCCGCCAGGTCCCGCTCGCGGATGGCGGTGATGTCCTGTCCGCCCACGAAGATATGCCCGCTGGTGACGCTGTCAATGGCAGCAATGCAGTTTAAGAGCGTGGTCTTGCCTGACCCGCTGGCTCCCATGATCGCTGCGAATTCTCCCCTGTCAACATGCAGGGAAATACCGTCCACGGCTTTTGTGATATTGGCATGATTTCCGTAATATTTTTTGACGTGATCAAGTTTTAGTGTCCGTTCCATAAATAGTCCTTTCTTTCACAGTGCTGTGAGGCAGAGCTGTCCATTCCCGGGATAAGGACAAAATTGCCGCCCGGCGGAACACATCGTTCCGGGGTTGTGGTTATTATATCAGGCGGCGTGAAAGAATACACTTACGCTTTTGTAAGTCACTGATAATGTTTTTATCACAAAGTGCGCCGTTATGATCAAAAGCTCCACAATAACCGTTAACGGTAAAATATATTGACATAAACCGTATTCGGTAATACCATATAAGAAAGTAATTGTTTATGTGATTTCTGCAGGAGGGATCTTTATGTTGTATGAAGAACTGAACAAGAGAAAGAAGGAACTGGGACTTACGACAGAACAGCTGTCACAGCTTTCAGGCGTCCCTGCAGGTACTGTTAATAAGATCTTGAGCGGGGAGACACGGTCCCCGCGCTATGATACGCTGCGAGCCCTCGAAAAAATTTTATATGGCGGTCCGGAAAGCGAACAGGATGCAGTGCGCGAGCCGTCAGCAGTTTGTTCACGGAAGAAACAGGGCGAATACACGGTCGAAGATTACCGGAGGCTGCCGGAAGATGTGCGGGCAGAGCTGATCGATGGAGAACTGATCGTTCTGGAGGCTCCGGACTTTACACATCAGGAACTGATCGCGGAGCTTCTTTTTGAAATCAAGCTGTTTATTCGGAAGAACGGCGGTCCCTGCAGAATCCTGCCGTCCCCGCTGGACGTTCGGCTGGACCGCGATGACAGGACTATGGTGCAGCCGGATATCGCGCTGATCTGTCAGAGTGAGAAGATCACAAAGAAAGGTATTTACGGAGCGCCTGATCTCTGCATTGAGATTGTTTCCGATTCCACCAGAAAACGTGATTACGGGATCAAGATGCAGAAATACATGGCTGCAGGCGTACAGGAATACTGGATCGTGGATCCCAAAAGAAAATCCATAGTATGCTATTGTTTTGAAGGCGAAGATGCGCCATATATCAGCATGTATACTTTTAGCGACAAAGTACCCGTCCGTGTCTATGGAGAAGAACTGAAGATTGATTTCGCAGAGATCGCGGGCAGGATTTGGAAGGAATGACAGCAGCCGCCTTCCTTTTA
Source organism: uncultured Ruthenibacterium sp. (assembly GCA_944388395.1). GTDB lineage: Bacteria > Bacillota > Clostridia > Oscillospirales > Ruminococcaceae > Ruthenibacterium > Ruthenibacterium komagatae. Next base: position 170 of record CALXIP010000143.1, on the reverse strand, counting down.
CCTGTCCGGAGAAGATCACTGCAGCTGTTTTTTATAATCGTTTCCCCATTGTTCCATCGCGTCAAGGATCGGGCGCATGGATTCTCCCAGGGGTGACAGGGCGTATTCCACTCTTGGAGGCACTTCCGGATATACGGTCCGCGTAATGATCCCGTCCTCCTCCATGGAAC
>CALXIP010000142.1 GCA_944388395.1 uncultured Ruthenibacterium sp. | reverse complement strand
ATTTGTATCGCAAAAAAACGCACCCCTTATCCTTCGGGTGCCTTTTACTTCTATATTATACTGTTCCAATACTTCCAGCTCATATTCCTCTCTCATAGCCGCCCCCTGTCAGACACTCTTTGATCATGACAGCCGGATGTCCGCCGCCCTGTCATCTCTTCCGGGCGGGGCACACCTGAACTGTTATTCTAATCTATGAAAGAGTCGGTCCGAGTATGATTACTGACCGAGTTTTTCTTTTACATAAGCGCAGAGTATTTCCTTTTTATTTCTCTCCGGGTCATCTATAACGTATTCCAAAAGCTCGCTCAGCATACTGCCCAATTCCCTTCCCGGCTGCATTCCGAGCTCCATGAGTTCTCTCCCTCCGACTGCCAGCTCACGCAGAGTGACACACTCCCCATTCAGAAGCGCCTGCTGGTAAAGCTGCCTCATGGCTACGATATTCTCAATCTTCTCCCGGCGCCTGTACGTGCTCTGTGCCTTGGCATCCGCCATGCGCACCGCAAGATAATAGGGAAAAAGCTCCACGCCGATCCGATTCATCGCACGGCGCACATTCTTCGGTGTCGCCTCCACACGGTAATCATGATAACACACGAGCCTGGACACTTTTTTCACAGTGTCATTATCAAATTTGAGTCTCCGCATGACCTTCCGGGCGATCTCTTCACTGACAAGGGCATGACCTTTGAAATGATCCCTTCCGTTCTCATCGGTAGTGCGCATGGCCGGTTTTCCCATGTCATGGAACAGCATGGTAAGGCGAAGTATCTTGTCCCGCTTCACATTCTTCAGGGCGCGCAGGGTGTGCTGCGCCACATCGTATTTATGATGGGGCGTATTCTGCTCCACTCCGACCATGGCATCCCACTCCGGCAGGATCACCTTTGTAATCCCCAGCTCATACGCATCCTGGACGCGCTCCGGATGAGGAGATACAAGCAGCTTTACAAGCTCCGTCTGGATCCGCTCCGCGCTGATCTTTTCCAGTGCAGGGGCAAGTTCCCTCACTGCCTGTGCCGTCTCCGTCTCAATCGGGAAGTTAAGCTGCGCGGAAAAACGAACCGCGCGCAGGATCCGCAGGGCATCCTCTGAGAAGCGTTCCCTAGGATCGCCCACACATCGGATCAGATGGTGGTTCAAATCTTTCATCCCGCCGAACACATCTACCAGACGCACTTCATCGTTATAAGCCATGGCATTGATCGTAAAATCCCTGCGCTGCAGGTCCTCTTCCAGCCGGCTTGTAAAATGTACCTCCGTGGGATGTCTGCCATCCTCGTATGCCCCATCCACCCGGTAAGTTGTCACTTCAAAGGAATCCTTTCCGATGAGAACTGTAACCGTCCCATGTTCGATCCCTGTATCCACAGTTCTGCGAAAGAGCCTCTTGATCTCTTCCGGGCGGGCGGACGTAGTGATATCCCAGTCCTCCGGCCGCCTCGCCAGGATGGAATCCCGCACGCACCCGCCCACGGCAAATGCTTCGTATCCGTGGAGCTGAAGATTATTAATGATCATCATCACTTTCCTTGGCAATGCTATCTTCATGAGTAAACTACCCTCTTTGCTATCTCTTCTTCTCTCTTATGACAGGTAAATATTATAACCTGTTTTCCCTGACTGCTCAACCATTTTAACGCAGACTCCAGCCTATTGTCATCATAAAAAGCGAATACTTCGTCCAGGATCAGCGGCACAGGTTCCTCTAACAGCATGTCTGCCGCCGCCAGGCGCACCGAGAGATAGATCTGTTCAATAGTCCCTCGGCTCAAACGCTCTGCCGGAATACTCCTGGTGCCGTCCCATACGGACAGATGCCTGTCCTCATCAATCCGAAGCGACTGGTAAGCTCCTTCCGTAAAAGCTGCGAAGATCTCAGAAGCCCGCCTGCCAAGCGCTCTTGAAGTCTGATTCCCCATTTCTCCCGCCGTCTTCCTAAGAGTTTCTTCGGCCAATGCAAGCGCCTGCTCCCGTCTGTACAGCTTCTTCAGTGTATCGCTGACTTCACGCTCCTCACACTGTTCCCGAAGATTTGCACAGCGGATTTCCTTTTCTTTCCAGGCGGATCGAATGTGATCCATTTCTCCCTGAATCCTTCTTGCCTCAGCGTGTGTCTGTGCATCTCTCAGTTTTGGTTCAGATTTTTTACGCACGGCCTCCGCTTTCACCCCGCGGCGCTTTCCCCTGACTGTTCCTGTGATACCTGCTGCCAGAAGAAGAAGGCCCGCTGCCACGATCACGGTGGATATACCAGCAAAAGGCGCTGACGGAAGCGGTTGAGCAGCAGACGACTTAAGAAACATACTCCACAGAAATCCTACAGCGCCGACCAGCACTCCCGCCGCGCCCATAAGAATCAGATTCCTTGTCCCGGGCATCTTGGTCACGCCCGCTCCGGCATCCACTCTTCCTGAAACCCGGCTTTTCTCCGGCGTGTCCGCTGATCCTTCTCTCTCCTGTTCTCTCAGTTTTTCCAGCTGAGTTTTCTTTTCCTCATATTCATCCTGAAGCATCCTCATGTCTTTCTCCAGATACCGGCATTCCATACGGAGCCGCCCCTGTTCTGCCTCGCGGGCAGACTCCTGCTCCCTGACTTCCCGCTCTGCACCGCGCTGCTTTTCCTTCAAAAGCCGAAACGCAGATACAATATCAATCTCTCCGCTTCCGGTCTCAAAATAATTGGCAGCCCGGTTTTCCAGCGCCTCGTAGAGTTCCTGCCCCGGCTGCGCCTGAAGCTGTCCCACCGATACAGTGCTGTCAAAAAGCGCCGGGGACATTCCTCCCAGCAGCATATCCAGGTCTCCGTGCTCCAGAGATAATTCTTCACCGTCATCCTCACAGACAAGCGATGCCCGCTGCACTGACCTGGCAAAATTCCGCTCCAGCCTGAAATTACGCCCCCCGCATGTAAATCGCATGACACCGGCATAGTATCCGGGATTTTCCCACGGCTCATAGCGGGTAAATGTATCCTTTGCCGCAGCGCGCCCCCGCCCCCGTTCCAGCCCGAAAAGCATGGCACGGATAAAAGCATGAATGGTGGATTTCCCGAATTCATTTTCCCCGGATATGACCTGCACACCGTCTTTCAGATAAAAGTGCCGTTCTGTAAATTTCCCGAAATTTTTAATATATAATTCTCTGATCACCATGCCTGATCCCTCTAACCTGTCTTTTATTGTGATTTCCCCCGCATCACTCTCGGCTGGCAAGAAGAGCGTCCACACCCTCGCAGAGTGCCTCGTACTCAAGGCTGCCTTCCTCACAGCCGGCGAACCGGGCGATGTACTGTCCCAGAAGATTGTCCCTGTTTTCCTCCAGCAGCAGCCGCAGATCATATGCCGGCGAAGTCTCGTCCACTGCCTCCAGGATATTTCCCATGTCAGCTATTCTTTTTATATCAAAACTGATGTCTGCGTCTCTTTTTCCATGCAAAATTACTTTGTAAATATTTTGATTTCCTTTCTCGTAAATACATTTCCTTATTTTTTCTCTGACGCTTCCCTCTGTATCAGATTGCTCTACCGAAAGTTCCAGGTGTACATACTCCCTGCACGCGCATGGAATCCACTGGGTCCTGACCCCAGACTCTGTAATTTCTCCTCTGATATAGCCATGCGGTCCCGTATCATTCCGATCCACGGGTTCCAGCGCTCCGGCATAAATGATCCGATCCTTCTCCATCGCCTGGGGCTTATGAATATGGCCCAGAGCAATATAGTCGAACCCGGATGAGGACAGCGCCCTTATATCGATCGGGATATGTTTCTGATCCCCTCCATGGGCGAGAAGGATCTCTATCGGCTCAACTCGTCCCGGTGTTATTCCGTCATACCTAGACTCCCGAATCTCCCTGCTGTGATAGCTGAATCCGTACACAGCAGTGCCCAGTTCGGGAAGATCCGCATATTCCAGAGTCTCTCCGAAAAGCGGATACACATTGTCGCTCCACTCAAATGTCCTATAATAGGAATCCCGACGGATATAGTCGTGATTGCCTGCTATGAGCACCACTTTTGTCAGAGTCAGAGTGGAGAAGAGATGATCCACTTCCTTCAGCTCCCTCAGCAGGGGCTGCCGGTGGAACAGATCCCCGGCTATAAGAAGAAGATCCGTCTGCTCCTCCTCACATATATGAATCACATGTTCAAAAGTATCCCACAGCTCCTGCTGTCTGTTTTCACTGTACAGCGGACCCGCATCCGGCTGCGCGCCCAGATGTACATCCGCGATATGGATAAATCTCATGTCCCGCCTCCTGCCTGGCCGCCCGTCTGACTGATACAGTCCGTCAAAGTCAAGCCTGCTAAACCACAAAAGGGCGCCACATCTGAAATGTCACGCCCTCCTGGTGTTTGTGTCTTATGTCTGAAGCGATGTCCCGCCCGCTCCTAACGACCGCGGCCTCTTTCTATGTCCATTTATAATGCAGCCGCGCACATCCATCATACGGATTATAATTCACAGTTATTTACCGTCCTCGGGAAGGGGAGCACGTCGCGGATGTTAGACATTCCTGTCAGATACATCACGCACCGCTCAAATCCAAGCCCGAATCCCGCATGTCTCGTAGAGCCGTACTTTCTCAGGTCGAGATAGAAATCATAATCCTCTTCTTTCAGCCCCAGCTCATTCATACGGTTCAGGAGCTTGTCATAGTCATCCTCTCTCTGGCTTCCCCCGATGATCTCGCCGATCCCAGGCAAAAGGCAGTCCACTGCCGCGACCGTCTTGCCGTCATCATTCTGTTTCATATAGAATGCCTTGATCTCCTTCGGATAATCAGTCACAAAAACCGGGCGCTTATAAATCTGTTCCGTCAGATAGCGCTCATGCTCTGTCTGCAGGTCGCATCCCCAGGACACTTGATATTCAAATTTGTCATTGTTCTTCTCCAGAATCTCAATGGCTTCCGTGTAAGTCACCCTGGCGAAATCGGAGTCCGCCACGTTGTTCAGCCTGTCCAGAAGCCCCCTGTCCACGAAAGAATTAAAGAAGTTCATCTCCTCCGGCGCGTTCTCAAGCACATAGCGGATCACATATTTGA
>CALXIP010000141.1 GCA_944388395.1 uncultured Ruthenibacterium sp. | reverse complement strand
AGCTCCAGCTTCCTTCCTGCCTGCTTTCCGAAAAGCTCTTCCACCCCGCGCACATGCACAGCCCCGATATCTCTCTCCTGACCTCTGACACAGGCAAGGCACCTTCTCAGAAGCTGGGTCCGCACAGCAGGCAGTTCCTGCTCAAACCGCTTCTTATCGATCTCCAGCGTCCGTGTCTCCCGGGATTTGTCCTCACGTCTGCCGTCAGTCCGGGCGCTCTCACCGGCTTTTACGCACTTCTTCCACGCAAGGTCCACTCCCCGTTCCAGATAATCCCAGATTTCCTGAGCCTGTCTGGATAACTCATCCAGATGTTCGGCGGTCCTCCTGTTTACCTGTTCCTCCAGCACAGGCAGTACATTGTGCCGGATGCGGTTCCGGGTATACTCATCCCCGCTGTTCGTCGCATCGTCACACCAGGATACGCCCCGTTCTTTCAGGTACCTCTCAGTCTCCTCCCTCGTAAGTGTAAGAAGCGGACGGATCCATCTTCCTGTTACCGGACGGATGCCGCCAAGCCCTTTCAGCCCGGTGCCCCGCGCCATATTGAGGAGCACCGTCTCCGCATTGTCATCTCTGTGGTGAGCGGTAGCGATCCTGGTCCCTCCATCCTCGCGGCACATTGTCAGGAAGGCGTTCCTGCGGACTGCACGTCCGGCCTCCTCAGGAGATTGTTTCCGTTTCCTGGCAATTAATTCCACATTTTCGCGAAAAAAACGACAGGGCACGCCCAGCTCCCCGCAGAGCCTTCTCACATACGCCTCGTCCGCATCCGCCCCGGCTCCCCGCAGTCCGTGGTTTACATGGCAAACCTTTATCCGGAAGCCCAGCTCTTCCTGCAGCGCAAAGAGCACAAAAAGCAGGCATACCGAGTCTGCTCCGCCCGATACACCCGCGATCACCACGTCCCCCTTCTCGATCATGCCGTGTTTCCTGATAAATTTTTCTACTTCTCTTTCTTCAATCCGCATCATATGTAAACTATAACCAATTCATTCCCAAAAGTAAAGAGCGCTAGGACTCCCAGACTCCCACCGCCAGCACGGTCATATCATCCGCCGGCTCTTTCCCCGTCCATGCAAGCACCTGCTCCAGTATGTGGTGCGCCATCTCTCTCGGGTTGGAAATGGAACTCCCCTGTATGATCGTCTCCAGCAGGATATCCTGCTCTCCTACCGGCAGAGCGTCCAGCACTCCGTCTGTCACCATGATCACAAAATCTCCGTCCTCCAGCTTCCGCTTAACAGAGTCGATCTCTATACGGTTCATCACACCGATCGGCAGGCTGGTGGAGCTTAAGTGCTCCACACTGTCTTTTTTCTTTATAAATGTGGAGGACGCGCCTGCCTTTATGATCTCGCACTCACCCGTATACAGGTCAAACACGGTCATATCCACCGTAGAATAATGAATCTCCTCCCGCCCTATGACCAGAGTTGTATTAATCATCTGGATCGCTGTCTTTTCCGGGAATCCTGCTGCCAGCAGCTCTTCCAGCAGCTCAATAACCAGCGTACTCTCCCTGCACGCTTCCTCTCCGGAGCCCATTCCGTCTGAGAGGACCACGCCGCGCCGCCCGCCGGGCATGTCCATCATGGAAAAGTTATCCCCTGAGATGTTCGAGCAGCCTTTCCCGATCCGCGCTGTTCCCTGCATAGTATAAAATGCCGGTCCCTCTCTGCACACAATTGTCATGTATTTGGTCCCAAGCATCTGCGCACTGTCCCCCGGGAGGATAAATTTTCTTCCCGCCGCCTCGGACACAGCACGCACGATCGCTTTCACCGGAGTCTTTTCCTTTCTCATACTCCGCGCGGTCACATGGATCTCATACTTTCCGTCCCCATTCATAAAAAAATGCGTGTACAGCACACGGATATCCTTTTTCTTCAGAGAAACGGCGATCTTTTTCTCCAGCCTCTCATCAGTAAAGATACTGTCCTCCAGCTCTTTTGCCGTGTGCTGCATCATATCCGCAAAAGTATCGAGCTGAATCGCGCAGCTCTCCCTGCTCCTTGCCATCCTGTTTACCCAGATGATATTCTGCCGCGCGCCGTGAAATCCTTCCAGCGTCTCCCTCAGGAACCGAGGCGCCATGATGCACCGCTGCATCAGCTTCCGCTTTGTCTCTGTGTTCAGCTCGTTTCCGTACTTGTCCACTGCTGAAAGTACGTCATATCCCATCTGGTATGTATGCACAAAATTTTCTCCCCAGCACCAGCCGCATTTCTCACACTTTGCGCACACGCGTTCCCTTACCCGCTTAAAGATTTCCTCGATCTCTTCCGAGGAAAACGCCTGCCGCTTTTCTTCCAGCCCAAGGAACGTGCGGGAGAGCTGCCGCAGCGAATGCGCAAATTTCTCAATCTGTTCTACATATGGGCTGTCGTGCAGCGCCTGTCCATCATCCATACTGTTATCTCCCTTTCTGTCATGATCCTTGTTATGTAAAATAGAAGTGGATCTTCCTGTGAATAAACAAAGACCCCGGGAAATCCTTCCCGAAGTCTTCATTCGTAATCCTTGTCCTATATTTTTTTATCATCATCTTTTGAAGCGCTTACTGCGCCGGTCTGAACAGGATCTCATTGGGATCCACCAGATCCAGCTTTTCTTCAGCGGTATCCTTGATGTAATCATCCGTCTTTACGTATTCTTCGAATTCTTTCACTTCTTTTGCGCGCTGCTCTTCTTCCTTGATCTGTGCTTCGAGTTCCTCTTCCTGCGCCTTGTACTGTGCATTTTTCGCATTCAGCTTTACGGAACTTACTGCAAGCACGCCCGAGAGGACCACCAGGACCATACAAATCAGAAGGACACTCCTCTTATGCTGCCTGAGCCTGGGATTTTTCCTTTTGGCTCTCTGCCTTCCGGCTTTCTGTTGTCTTGTCTTATTCATTCATACTCACCCTGCTTATCAATTTGTAATTTATGCTCCCCGTTATTAAAGATTATTGTATATGCTTTTTTATCTTTTTTCAAGGCTTTTATTTTTTCCTTTTTCACGGTGCAAAACAGAGCTGATTTTTCTTCCTGCCTTCCGCCCAAGACATTCCAGCATGTATCCGGCCCCGGCCCCTGATACCAGACCAAGCATAAAAAACCACCGGATACTTCCAAACGTAGTCTCATACATTCTATTGAAAATGTAAGCGCTGGCGGCAACCCAAAAAATCAGGTCCTCAGCTCCAACTATCCGCAGGCTGTGCGGAATCAGCTTTCTGAGGCAGGAGAGGATCCCGTAGGCAAACATTACAGTCATGCCTGACAGCCCGGCATAGAGAAAAACGCCTGCTTCCGTCCCGATACCGAGTATCATAGCCGCCTACTTAAACAGCTTTGACAGAAAGCTCTCAGTGGTCTTTGCCGCAGTCTGTGAAATATTGGAATAGGCAATGCTGTCAATGCTCCCGGAGAGGTCCACCTCTCCTTTTTCCACACTGAGCCTGTTCACATGCAGATCCGTGCCCTTAACCATCAGCATTCCCTGCTCTGTCTCCAGCAGAATCTCATTCAGGTCAAAAGAAAGGACATCCAGCACCCCTGTCACCGCAGCTGTTTTCCTGTTGTTGACCACCAATTTATGTGTCTTCGCAATACGCTGTTCTTCCATCCGCACTCCCTCCCACTCTGCTTTTAAATATATGAGAGACAGCCTTTATTTATTCCTAAAGATATTTGAACAGATCCTTTGCCTGCTCCTTTTTCGTTGTTTCCTGCACGTCCAGCACTTCCACCTTTACAGTCTTTGTGCCAAACCCGATCTCGATCACATCTCCCGGCTTCACCTGCACTGACGCCTTTGCAGATCTGCCATTGACCATGACACGCCCTGCATCGCAGGCCTCATTTGCCACGGTCCGCCTTTTGATGAGACGGGATACTTTCAGAAATTTGTCCAAACGCATACACTTTACCTCCTTCCTCTTCATTCTCATGCATTACTGCGGATACTGTACTGTCTCTTCATTTTCTCCGCAGTAAGCACAAAAAGCACCTGCGATGCTTTCTCAGCATCACAGGTGCCTGCCGGTTTTTTATCTTAGGTGTAAGACAAGATTAGTTGATAGCATCCTTTAATGCTTTTCCTGCTTTGAATTTCGGCGCCTTGCAGGCCGCGATCTTCATTGTCTGTCCTGTCTGCGGGTTTCTTCCTTCTCTTGCCGCTCTCTTGCTTACCTCGAATGTTCCGAAGCCTACGAGCTGAACTTTATCGTCATTTTTAAGCTGCTCTGTAACAACGTCGATAAAAGCCTTTAAAGCTTTTTCAGAATCTTTTTTAGAAATTTCTGCCTTCTCTGCAATTGCTGCGATAAGTTCTGTTTTGTTCATAGGTAAATCCTCCTCTTTGTTGTACCTGCATACAATTTTATACTGATTTTTTAAAGGGGAATACGCCTGGTCGTCCGCATGATTCCACCTTTATGTACTGTTATAACGGTTTCATAAGGCTTTGTCAAGATTTTTCAGCGTTTTTCCGGCCCATTCCCCTTTGTATATCCCAGCTTATTCCATAACAGGTTTCAGAGCTTCTGCAAGCTTGTCTTTCTCTGCCTGTGCCTCAGCGAGGTCTTTCCCCAGCGTTGTGTAATAGATTTTGATCTTGGGTTCTGTCCCGGACGGACGAACGATCACGGTCTCATTGTTCTCCAGCTTGTAGATCAGCACATTTGCAGCCGGAAGACCGGTCTCCTCCGGTTTCTCATAATCTGTCACCGATGATACGCTGTATCCGGCAATCTCTTTCAGCGGTTCCCTGCGGAGCTTCTCCATGATGCCCGCCATCTTGTCCATGCCGCTTAAGCCCGGGAATTCAAAACTGTCTACCTTATTGAGGTAACGCCCGTACTGTGCATAAATTTCTTCCATCCTCTGTTTCAGTGAACTTCCGATGCTCCTGTAATACGCCGCCATCTCACAGATCAGCATAGAGCCGATGACTGCATCCTTGTCTCGTACATACGGTCCTGCAAGATATCCGTAGCTCTCCTCAAATCCAAAGATAAAGCGTTCTACTTCTCCCGCCTGCTCCAGCTGAGCGATCTGGTCACCGATCCACTTGAATCCAGTCAGCACGCTCCTTAGCTCTACACCATAGTGTTCTGCAATTGCGTCAGCCAGAGGTGTGGAAACAATAGACTTCACTGCCACCGGATTCTCCGGCATGGTTCCCTTCTCAATGCGCCCTGCACAAATATAGTCGAGGAGCAGCACACCTACTTCATTTCCACTCACCAGCTCATAGGATCCGTCCGGGCACTTCATGGCGATTCCCACGCGGTCTGCATCCGGATCCGTCGCAAGCATCAGGTCAGCCCCTGTCTCTTTCGCCAGGTTCAGCCCCTGCTCAAGCGCTTCAAAAATTTCCGGATTCGGATAGCTGCATGTAGTAAAATATCCGTTCGGATATTCCTGATCCGGAACAATAGTGATATCCGTTACCCCAATGTCTTTTAATACCTGTGTGACCGGCACAAGCCCGGATCCATTCAGCGGGCTGTACACCAGTTTAAGACCGGCAGTCTTACACAGCCCCGGACGCACCTGCCGGGACTCAATAGCGTCATAGAGCGCCCTCTTGCAGTCATCACCCACAAAACGGATGAGTCCTTCCTCAACTCCCTGCGCAAAGGACATATATTTCGCCCCTGTCAGGACATCTGTCTTCTGAATCTCTTGATATACGATCGCTGCCGCATCATCTGTCATCTGGCATCCGTCCGGTCCGTATGCCTTATATCCGTTATATTTTGCAGGATTATGGGAAGCAGTCACCATAACTCCCGCATTGCAGTTATAATAGCGTGTAGCAAAGGAAAGCGCGGGCACAGGCATCAGAGCGTCATAGATCCTTACTTTGATCCCGTTGGCAGCCAGCACTCCTGCCGCTGTCTTAGCAAACACATCGCTCTTCAGGCGGCTGTCGTAGCTGATCGCCACAGTCTGTGTACCGCCCTGGGTTTTCACCCAATTTGCAAGTCCCTGGGTAGCCTGGCGCACGACATAGATATTCATGCGGTTTGTTCCCGCGCCGAGTACGCCGCGCAGTCCCGCTGTCCCGAATTTCAGTGCAACTGCAAAACGTTCTTTGATCTCATCATCTTTTCCTTCGATTTTTGCCAGCTCCGGCTTCAGGTCTGCATCCTCCAGATCCGCTGCCATCCAGCGCTTATACTCTTCCCGATACATTTTTACCACTCCTACTGTCTTTTTATTGATTTTTTTGTACAAAATCACAAATAAATCCAGTTCTAATATACCATGTTTCAGCCCGGACAGCAACAAAACTCTTTTAGATATTTAAAGAAA
>CALXIP010000140.1 GCA_944388395.1 uncultured Ruthenibacterium sp. | reverse complement strand
AAAATCGGTTCATCCACATTGGAAGCAACTGCGGCGGACAGCCGCAATGACGTCATCAGCACCAGTGCGGTTCTGGTGGCGGCGCTCATCTCTCATTTTACCAGTTTGTCTTTGGACGGATGGATGGGCCTGGCCGTGGCGGTTTTCATTTTTGTGAGTGGCCTTGGTGTTCTGCGTGACACACTGAATCCGCTTTTGGGTGAGGCTCCCAGTCAGGAAATGACGGAATACATTGCCCGCAAGGTGTTGAGCTATGAGGGGGTCTTGGGCACGCACGACCTGATGGTTCACGATTACGGCCCCGGCCGCTGCTTTGCCAGTGTCCATGTGGAAATGGATGCAAAGGAAGATGTGATGAAGAGCCATGACATCATCGACAACATCGAACGGGATTTTCATGAGCAGGATAACATCCATCTGGTGATTCATTACGATCCCATTGTCACAGGAGATGAAGCGGTGGGGTCCATGCGCAGTTGGATTCAGGAAAAAGTGAAAACAATTTCGCCCGAACTTTCCATCCATGATTTTCGAATGGTGCAGGGGATCAGCCATACCAATTTGATTTTTGATGTGGTGGTGCCTCACAACTTTGAACTTTCGGATCAGGTTCTGCGGGAAAAAATCCAGAAACTTGTCTCAGGTGAAAAAACGCGCTATTATACCGTTGTAACAGTTGACCACAGTTATGCGCCGTTCCACACGGATGGCGCCGGAATTTGACGAGGGGGAATGGTATATGGAGTTTCAGATTTCAAACCGGATGCGCGGTATGAAGCCTTCAATCATCCGCGAGATTCTCAAGCAGATGAGCGATCCTGAATTGATCAGCTTTGCAGGCGGGAACCCGGCGGCGGATTCCTTTCCGGCGGCGGATATCGCACGCTTTTCCGCTGAACTGTTGGAAAACGATCCTGTCGGTGTGCTGCAGTATTCTGTGACCGAGGGCGTTCCCGCTGCACGGGAGGCTGTGCGCAAGTTTGCAAACCGTCATGACGAAGTTGTGAAGGATAACGACGATTTGATTCTTGTATCAGGAAGTCAGCAGATTCTGGATTTTGTGACCAAATGCCTTTGCAACGAAGGCGATGTGGTGGCGGTGGAAAATCCGGCGTTTTTAGGCGCGTTTTTGTCTTTCCGCTGCTATGGTGCCAAGCTGGTAGGGGTCTCCATGGAAGAGGATGGCGTGGATCTGACAGAACTGGAAAAAGTGTTTTCCGCCAATCCCAAGCCGCGGTTCTTCTATTGCATTCCCAATTTCCAGAATCCCACGGGGCGGACGATGAGCGCGGAAAAACGCAAGGCAGTCTATGAGCTGAGTGTGAAATATGGCGTGCCGATTTTGGAAGACGACCCCTATGGGGAACTGAGAATTTCCGGGCAGCCGGTTGCGCCGATCAAAAGTCTGGATATCACCGGAAATGTGATTTACGCGGCCAGCTTTTCCAAAATTATGTGCCCGGGCATGCGGCTGGCCTATTGTGTGTGCGACAAGGCTTTGATGAAAAGTCTCGTAATTGCGAAGCAGGGAAGCGATGTGCACACCAACGTTTGGTCTCAGCGCATTTGTGCACAGCTGCTGACCCGCACGGATATGGATCGGCATATTGAAGAAATTCGCCAGATTTATCGTGAAAAAGCAGAGTATATGATGCGTCTGCTGGATGAAAAATGCCCGCAGATTCGCTATGTCCGTCCGGAAGGCGGGATGTTCCTGTGGGGAACACTGCCGGATGGAATCGATATGCAGGAATTTGTAAAAAGATGTCTGGAAAGAAAGCTTGCGGTCGTGCCGGGAAATGCTTTCCTGGTGGATGAAACACAGCCGTGTCAGAATTTCCGTATGAATTTTTCGACGCCGACAAAGGCGAATATTGAAAAAGGCGTAGAGATTATGGCAGCGGTTCTGGCGGAAATGGACCGTTGAGAATCAGGCCGCAGACCGGTCACGGGTCTGCGGCCTTTTTTTGAAAACTTTTTTGACCGGGAATATTTTCCAAAAGAGCGGGGCACACTCAAAGGCAGAACAGGAGTGTGCAAAGATGAGAAAATGGAAGCGATGGGAAATTTCATTGGCGGTTGGTATGACGCTGGCGATTCAGTGGACCCTGTTTTCGCCTTTTGAAAAAGCTTGCGATCAGGTGCGGCAGGATACGTTGCGCCTTCATATACTCGCAAATTCCGATTCGGATGAGGATCAGGCGTTGAAGCTTGCAGTGCGTGATGCTATTTTGGAAACGCAGGGAAGCCTTTTTGGAGCTGCAGATACCAAGGCTGAGGCCGTGGAGACCGCGTCCCGTCAGCTGGAGGATATTCAGCAGGTAGCCCAGCAGACTGTGCGGGATGCAGGATATTCCTATCCGGTAACCGTAAAGCTGGAAAATATCTATTTCGCCACTCGGGAATACGAGGACTTTACTCTTCCAGCTGGCCGGTATGATGCGGTGCGCGTCGAGATTGGCGAACACGAAGGCCACAACTGGTTCTGTGTTCTGTTTCCACCGCTTTGCGTCCCTGCGGCAGTAGACGCAGATGACACAGCCCAATATTCCGACGAGGAAGAGCAGGTGGTTAAGTCGCCTTATAAAATCAAATTTGCAGCGGTAGAGTTTCTGGAACAGATAAAAGAGAGCTTGACATCCGACTGAGAACGGAAACAGAAAGATTTTCAGGAATTTTGTGTTAACTTTTTGTCAATGTACTTGCAGTTCTCGCATATTTGGGGTAAAATAGGAACAGATCTATAGGTGAATCAACGGCGCGGGTGCGTCGGGCTTTGCCTAAATATAAGGAGGATGTATTCATTATGGCAGTTAAAGTTGCAATCAATGGTTTTGGCCGCATCGGCCGCCTGGCTTTCCGTCAGATGTTCGAGGCCGAGGGCTATGA
>CALXIP010000139.1 GCA_944388395.1 uncultured Ruthenibacterium sp. | reverse complement strand
GGTGAGCAGCGCGAAGAATCCGTATTGATTGCAGTTTTGACCACACTTTTGACCACACTATTGATTTGAATATGTCGTTTTTGAAACAAAATATTAATTCCAAGGTTGATTTTTGAACAATGAAATAACGCAAAAACGATATATTTTTTTGATGGCAAAATTACGTTTAATCGAACATGGGTTCGACTCCACTCATCTCCACCATAAAAAAGCCCGCAAAACTCAGGTTTTGCGGGCTTCTCATTTTTCTCTGACCACACTTTTGAACCATATATAATGCTTTGCAAAAAGCCCCGAGCAGCAACTTAGCTCGGGGCTTTTGCATTTTATGAAAAAATATTGATTATGGGGTACACTCAGGACAGGGATAAGGGTGTCCACTTTTGGCAGCTTCATTTAATGTGCAGGAAATGTGCTCAGTTTGCAGTTGAGGACAGGTTTCCGAAAGATGATAATATGAGTCTCCCTCTTGTATGTATACGGGTAAGTCTGCATTTTCCAGACGCTCATAATATTTTTCCTCTATCAGCGAATTGCTTCGTTCTGACATTTCCTGGTGTTCTTTTTGGTAGTAGTCTACGTAGTACTCATAACTTCCTTGGCTGAACGAAGGGGCAGTCTGACTGTCAGAAAGATCCTCCCCCGAGTCAATGGAAACTGAAAAAGAGATGCCATTTGCAGAAGCAGCAGGCTCTGTTTGCAGCGTTTTAAAAAGGAGAATGGCAGCGATGCATAAGATGGCGCAGGAAATCGCCAGAAAGAATTTGGGAGAAAAATGAATAGCAGAGCGCTTATTCGCCTGATTGGAGCTAAAAAGCTGTTGCCAAAGATCAAATGATGAAGCCAGAAAAGATGCATATGCATTGAGAAACTTTAAGTCAAGGTCCATCTGTGCAAGACTGCATTGGGCGATTCTGTGGCAACGGGCATGCATGGATTCCGATAATGAGGCGGATTGGTTTAACTTATTTGATAATTCATAATAGAATTCAAAAACTCTTTCACGGGAAACACGAGATGCCACAGCAGGTTCATTTAAGCTTGACAAAAGTTCATTTACAACAGAAGTGTTATTATAAAGACATGTAAAGCAGAGTGCAGAAAAGACAGAGTCCTTGGCGGATATTCCCGCTTGGCCAAGGAAGGGCATTTCTTCAAGTGCGGCTTGGGTGCGTGAAATCAGAAATTGACATGAGGCAGTGGCATTAATTGTGCGTGTATCCTTTTCCATCCTGCATCGGCCCCTTTTCAATTCGTTCTCATCTTTGTTCTGGCAATTTAGAAACAATCAGATGCTCGGATAACAGGCGAAGCCAGTCAGATGCTTTCGTGTTTCCTCTACTAGGCTGAATGCTTTGATTCGATAAGCAGAGTAACATTCAGCCATTGTCGCCCAATAATACGGAAGCAATCCCAAAAAGCCAATGCCAAGAGTAACACAACTTAAAAGAAACCATCCCAGAAAAGATAAATCCAAAAGAAGAAGGGAAAGGATTTCGTTTTTAACCAACATGGCACTGAGCGAAAAAGTATGTTGCTTGGAAAGGGTGGGGTTTTCTGCTAAAATCCACGGGACCAATCTTAGCTGGTAGGCTCTGTAAATGCCTGGAACAATCAGTAGCACTGCCAAAAGAAAAATTTGAAGATCTCGAAAGAACATCTGCTTAACGACGTTCCAATAGCTTCGCTCTGTGAAGACGCTGAAAATTGTGGCAAAGGGCGGTGTACCTTGCCGCTGCTCCATGAAATAACGATTGCAGCCTACTGAAATAGGGTTAAAAATCAATATGCGTGCGAGCACCACGAGAAACAATGAGCCGCATATTATTGTGTAATATGTTCCGTTTTTTAGGAGAGTGTCCGATTCCCAAATCAGAGGGAACAATTTTGAAAAAAACAGGCTGTTCAATACAAACAGAATGCACACAATTCGTATGGCGGTTGCCAGAATGCTATACAGGATATGTCCTTGAAGCACAAGACGTGCATTGTGTTTTAAGAGTCCCGATGTCCACATGAGCTTTCCCTCCTGTTTTACATATTATTATAGAAAAGAAGAAAGAAAAGGTCAAATCAAGTGCGAATTATGATGTACAGGGAAATCGATTTACAGATTGACGGGCTAATTTGAAAAATCGTGATGTATATTATAAAAGGGAGAGCTATGTTGCGAGATGGTTGCTAAAGTGTAAGGGGCGTTAACTTTACAGGCGGGCTGTGCGCTGAAAATATAAGCAATAGAAATCAGTGTCTACCAAAACGGATTGTTTGTGTTGATAAAAAATAAAAAACGCAACTTTGAAAACAAAGTTGCGTTTTTGGTGGACCCGAAGGGGATCGAACCCTCGACCTTACGGATGCGAACCGTACGCGCTCCCAGCTGCGCTACGGGCCCTCATCTGTCTGTCCAAACAGATTGCTTATATAGATTACTCCTTTCGAGAGTGAATGTCAAGCTTTTTTTGCGTAAAAACAAAAGTTTTTTGATGCCTCTTTTGCACGTACGGCTGATATGTTAAAATAGAAAAAAACTTTTGTGACGCAAAAGTCTCGAGCCGAAAAAAGTCGATTATTTCCACTTGCACATATTTCGAGTGTTTTCGTACACTAAAATCAGTCGTTTATCGGCGAATTTGGTGCAAGTGGAGGAATAACAAATGGAGTGCTGTGAGGTCGTGTATGAACGCACGCTGACAGAATTGGAACCGTTTCAGTCATCGAGCGAATTGCGGTATATGCTGGATGATGCACATAGCGGAGCGCGGCGTTATGGTGTCAGAATTTCACAGTCGATGCGGGGGCGTGTGAATGAAGCGCGTTGCAGTGCGTTGTGTGCAACGAGGCAGCAATGTCGGCGGCTTCTTTGCTTTTTGTATGAGAATGCTGTTTTGCCTGTGCATTTGGAAAGCATCATGCAAGATATCTGCAGTCAGGGACTTTTGGAGAAACTTGAGCAGGGAAATGAGAGGGAGTAATAAGTGAAAGAGGTAGGTGGATCTCCGATTCGCGTGTTTTTGCTTGATGCAAATCCAATGATGAGGATGATTTTTCCGGAGTATTTGCAAGAGCAGGATGGTATTGAACTTTGTGGGAGTGCGTCTTGTGCAGAGAGGGCGCTGGGGCAGCTGGAACAATTGAGCCCGGATGTCTTGCTGATTGGTCTGGATGCTCCTTATGAAGAGTGGACGTATTTTTTGGATGCTTTTCGGAAAATGCCATTTTCAAAATCTGTACACGTGATCGTGGGCTGTTCAGACTTGCGTGACCAGATTTGCAAAGAGTTCACTCGTTGCGGCGTAGACTGCTTTGTGCCTCGCCCGGTCAATCTTTCTTACTTGATGGAACGCATCCGGCGCGTAGCGCAGCAGCGGGAACCGCTTCGTGACGATTTGGAGACACTTGTGACACAAGTGGTGTTGTCCTTTGAAGTGGGAATGAAATTATTGGGATGTACTTATCTTGCGGACGCATTATTGATCCTTTTGTCGCAGGGAAAGCCTTATCCTCGGATGGAAGAGCTTTATCAAATCCTCACCAAAAGACATAATACTACGGAATCATGCGTCGAAAGTGCTATGCGCAAAGTGATCAAACGAATTTTTCAACAAAACAGTGAATCTTTGCAAGAGATGCTGCGCCTGTCCCATATTGAAGGAACCAAACATCTGGCCAATGCAGATTTCCTGTTCATGCTTGCTGCGGGCGTACAGATAAAATATAAATTGTGAAGAAAGGACCATCTCATGCAGAAAGCTTCGTTGGCAAAAGAGGCACTGCGCAACTATATGGAAAACGTTGTGCTGGCGCAGGATATAGCATCCTTGTTGGAGTGTGCAAATCGTGCCTGGGAACGTCTGTTTCCTGGAACAGTGGTTTCTTATTGGGTCAAAAATGGGGAGAATTGGATTCGGATCAAGTCAGCTGAGAATGACGAAATACGTTTTGAAAAACAGGCAATGCCTTTTTCCAATGAAGCGGACGGGCTATTGCGCGAGCTGCAGACGCAACGGCTGTTTTCGGATGTGCTCTTGCTGAAGCTGTTTTGTGGTGATTTTCATTGGGGTGTCGTGGCGCTTTCTCCAGTGGAAGGCGGTGTAGAGGAAGAGTGCCTCGCAGTTTCAGAAAAATTGACAATGCTTTTAGCGCAGCAGCTTCTTCCCATGCTGGAAAAACTTTCTCCACGAGATACGGCGCTGAATCTTCTCCGAAAAGATGCGCTGATTTTGTTGGCAGAGGAGATTAAAACTCCGTTGACGGTTGCGAGCGCAGCGGCACAGACTGTTGAGGCAAAATTGCATTATGCACAACAGACTGAGCTGGAAGAACGATGCAGGCGCCTTTTGCAGGTGTTGGATCAAAATCTTCGCAAAGCCATTCGAGTATCGGACAACGTCTTGGAAGTGGGGCGGTTAGAGAGCGGTTATGCGCAACCGGAGTGGCAGGCGTTTGACCTGAATGACTTTTTAAGAGAACTTTTTGAACAGGTAATGCCGTACACTATGAATGAATCAGTGGATTTCTTTTATCAGAATACATTGAGCAATCCGCAAATTGTGGTCAGCGATATGGAATACATAGAACGGATTCTGTTGAACCTGGTGTCCAACGCAATAAAGGGCTGCCGACGATGTGGCAGACGCGGAGAGATCCATGTCACGGCTGCGGTACGGGAAGAACAGATGGTCGTGACGGTGAGAGATAATGGCGTGGGGATCGCACGGGAAGATTTGCCGCATGTCTTCGAAAAGTTCTGGCAACCTTCGGACTCGAATGGAGAACTGCGAGGAACGGGAATGGGATTGTATCTGTCTTCCTTACTGGCGCGACAGCTGAGTGGAAAGCTTTGGGCGGAAAGCGCTCAGCAGGGCGCGTGCTTTACGCTTTGCGTTCCGATTCGTGCAAAAAGCTTCCCGGTGGTGACGAGCCACAAAGGCGCGATTCGCAAAGAAGTCCTTTCTGAACGCGTCAAAACGGAGCTGTGCGAATTCCTTCCTGTTTCGCAATATCGTTAAAAATGATTTCAAAGGATGAATTGAACAGAAACGGCTCGGTGGGCTGTTTCTGTTTTTTCATCTTTACTTTATAGTGGAAATCATGTAAAATAGGTACGAAAATATCAGTAAGGTGTGATGCTGTGATGGCGGTGCGATACAAACGGATTCTTTTGAAACTGAGTGGTGAGGCATTGTCTGGAAAGACAGGCTTTGGCCTTGATGTGGATACGATTCAAGAGATTTGCGGCGGAATTAAAGCTGCACATGAACTGGGAGCCGAGATTGCGATTGTTGTAGGCGGCGGAAACTTTTGGCGTGGACGTTCCAGCGGTGAGATGGAGCGCACGCGCGCAGATCAGATCGGTATGCTTGCAACTGCGATGAATGCGCTTGCGGTTGCGGATGCTTTGGAGCATTTGGGGCTTGAGGTTCGCGTGCAGACAGCGCTGAATATGCAGCAAGTGGCAGAGCCGTATATTCGGAATCGTGCCATTCGCCATTTGGAGAAAGGGCGCATCGTTATTTTGGCGTGCGGAACCGGTAACCCGTTCTTTTCTACGGATACTGCTTCCGCGCTGCGTGCGGCAGAAATCAATGCGGACATTATTTTTAAAGCGACCATGGTGGATGGCGTATACGATAAGGATCCGAAAAAATATCCCGATGCCAAGAAGTATGATACTCTTACATTCAGCCGTGTGTTAAATGACAAGTTGGCAGTTATGGACAGCACGGCGGCCACCATGTGCCGTGACAATCGCCTTCCGATTCTGGTGTTTGATATTTTGCATCCTGAGAACATTGCAAAAGCGGTGTCCGGCGAAACCATCGGCACACTTGTGTCTGAAAAATGAGAAGAGGAGAATTGACATGAGCGCAGAGACAAAAGTTTATGAAGACAAAATGGACGGCGTCATTCGTCATCTGACAAAAGAACTGGCTGCCATTCGCGCGGGACGTGCCAATCCGGCGGTGCTGGATAAGGTGACGGTGGACTATTATGGAACCGCAACGCCGATTAACCAGGTGGCTGCAATCGCGGTTTCCGAAGCGCGGATCCTGACCATTACGCCGTGGGATGCTTCTTTGATGCGCCCTATTGAGAAAGCGATTCTGACGTCGGATGTTGGAATCAACCCCACCAATGACGGACGCGTTATGCGCCTGGTGTTCCCGGCCCCCACGGAGGAGCGCCGTAAACAACTGGTGAAAGATGCGCTGCATTTGGGAGAAGAGGGAAAGATTGCTGTTCGCAATATTCGCCGCGACGCGATGGATAAATTTAAATCCATGAAAAAAGCAGGGGATTTGACAGAGGATGACCAGAAGGATCTGGAGGAGAAGATCCAGAAGGTCACCGATAAGTTTACCAAAGAGATCGACAAGATTTGTGAGGCAAAAACCAAAGAGATCATGGAGATCTGAGCAAGCTTGTTAAAGTATGCGAAAAAGTGTGCCGCGCCAGCAAAACGCGCGGCACACATTTTTACAAAGAAGGAAGTTCTTACATGGAAAGAAGACCGGATTTTGCAAAGGGACTCAGCATTGGCATTATAATGGATGGCAATGGTAGATGGGCTAAAAAGCGTGGACTTCCCCGCACGGCCGGCCATAAAAAAGGCGCCGAAGTGTTTAAGGATATCACTCGCTATTGCAATGAGCTGGAAGTGGCCAGTGTAACCTTTTATGCTTTTTCTACGGAAAACTGGGCACGCCCCATGGAGGAAGTCAACGCCATCATGAAGCTGTTTGGCGAGTATTTGACAGCGGCATACGATTATCAGAAGGAAAACAACCGTGTTGTCTTTTTGGGTGATCGTTCTCCATTATCTGAAAAATTTAAGGCGCAAATGGAAGAAATTGAAACCAAGACAGCGCATAACACAGGGACGACATTAAATGTCGCAATCAATTACGGCGGACGTCAGGAAATCGTGCGGGCCGCACAGATTTTGGCCAGGCGCGTGCAGCAGGGGACCTTGAAGCCGGAAGAAATCAATGAGCAACTGATGTCAGACTGCATGTATACCACTGGGCAAAAGGATCCGGATTTTATTTTGCGTCCCAGTGGAGAGCATCGGCTTTCCAATTTTATGCTTTGGCAGGCATCTTACGCGGAGTTTGTGGATATGGATGTTTTATGGCCTGATTTTACACGAGCAGACTTGGATCGGGCGATAGATGAATTCAATCACCGCAGCCGGCGTTTTGGCGGAATCTGACAGAAGTGGAGAGTTTGAAATGAAAGTGCGTGTCATTACTTCAATTGTAGGTTTGGGAGTTTTGGCGATTGTATTGTGTTTTTTTGACACAGTTCTTTTTAACTTTGTATTGATGGCGGTGGCATTGATTGCCATTCATGAGGTGTATGACGCTTTTCAATTGAAAGCACCTTATGTCTATGCTGCATTTGTTCCACTGACGGCTGTAGTAATGTTCAGCGATGCGTTAGCGACGTCTCGCTGGATTTGGATTGCTGGTTATGTGATGATGGTCTATTTGGCTTGTTGTGTGATTTCTCATTCACAAACACTCTCGTTTGCCAAAGTGGCGGGAACTACGCTTTTTTCGGCGGTGATTCTCGCATGCTTCGCATCGGTTCTGCACGTGCGCGGAATGTTCCCAGATTCACTGGAAAGTATTTATGTGTTGCTGCTGATTCTTGGTTTTGCCTGGGGTGGAGATACTTGCGCTTATTTTGCGGGAAGGGCGTTTGGAAAACACAAACTTGCACCGATTGTCAGCCCGCATAAGACGGTGGAAGGGGCAATCGGAGGTGTTTTAGGCAGTGTTCTGGTAGGCCTTCTCATTACAGTTATCTATGCAGCAGCACACGATCAGCCGACACTTCTTTCCGCTTGGGGAAATCGCTATTACGTCATTGTAGCTCTGTTGGGGGCCATCAGTTCGCTGCTTGGAATTCTGGGGGATTTGACGGCATCTGTGGTTAAAAGGCAGTGCGGCATCAAGGATTATGGCACCATTTTCCCGGGCCATGGCGGAATTATGGATCGATTTGACAGTGTAATGTTTGTTGCTCCTTTTGTGGTGCTGACGCTGATGCATTTGCCCCAGGGAGCGTTGCCGGGTTAAAAGAGGAGTTTGTAATGGCAAAAAAAATTACCTTATTGGGATCTACCGGTTCTATCGGAACACAAAGTCTGGACGTGATTCAGGCGCAGAGATATGAAGTATATGGACTGGCAGCGCACAGCAATGTGTCGCTTCTGTTCAAACAGATTCAGCAGTTTTCACCGGCAGTAGTGGCTGTAGTAGATGACGAAGCAGCTAAAAAAATGCGGACACTGCTGGACGGCATGGCGAACGCGCCGAAGCTTCTGTGCGGAAAAGAGGGACTGGAAGAACTGGCTGCAATGCCGCAGGCGGATATTGTTCTGAATGCGGTGGTAGGAATTGCCGGTCTGCCTGCAACTTTGGCTGCCTTGGAGCAGGGAATCAATGTGGCACTGGCAAATAAGGAAAGCCTTGTGACAGGCGGTTATTTGGTGACGGAAACCGCTAAAAGAAAACAGGCTCGGCTTCTTCCGGTAGACAGTGAACATTCTGCCATTTTTCAGTGTTTGCAGGATGCTCATTCGGCCAAAACTTTGCAAAAGATCCTTTTGACTGCTTCCGGCGGTCCGTTTTTCGGGAAAACGAAGGCTGAACTGCAACATGTAACCCGGCAGGATGCCCTGCGGCATCCCAACTGGAGCATGGGGAATAAAATAACCATCGATTCCGCTACATTAATGAACAAAGGCTTGGAATTGATCGAAGCGGTGTGGCTGTTTGGGCTGCCGCCGGAAAAGGTGCAAATTGTGGTGCAACGGCAAAGCATTATCCATTCTATGGTTCAGTTTACTGATCATTCCATTCTGGCACAATTGGGTGTTCCGGATATGCGCATTCCCATTCAATATGCGCTGACCTGGCCGGAACGTGTTCCGGGACCGGCCCCGGAATTAGATTTTACAAAACTTTCATCTATTACGTTCGATGTGGCGGACGAAGAGACATTCCGTTGTCTGGCGGCTTGCAAGAAAGCGATCAGCAAGGGCGGTCTGGCTCCTTGTGCTGCCAATGGAGCAAATGAAGAAGCGGTTCGTTTGTTCCTGGAGGATAAAATTTCATTCC
Organism: uncultured Ruthenibacterium sp.; assembly: GCA_944388395.1. GTDB lineage: Bacteria > Bacillota > Clostridia > Oscillospirales > Ruminococcaceae > Ruthenibacterium > Ruthenibacterium komagatae. Next base: position 7,145 of record CALXIP010000139.1, on the reverse strand, counting down.
TGAAGATTGGGGAATTGGTAGAGGGAATTGTAGAAAGTGAAAATTTTGCGGGCAGTTATACGGTACAGGACGTTTACGAATGTGATCGCATGGCCCGCGCATATGTTTTAGAGCATATTTGATTCTTAGAAAGGCGGTGGTGGTGTGGCCTCCTGGCTGCTGACGGCACTTGCTTCAATATTTGTATTTGGAATCGTTATTTTTATTCATGAATTAGGCCACTTTCTGACGGCGAAAATCAGCGGCATTACCGTTGAAGAATTTGCCATTGGCATGGGACCAACGCTGTTTCGCTTTAAGCGTAAAGGCACTGTTTATGCCATTCGCCTTCTTCCCATTGGCGGTTTCGTCAGCATGGAAGGCGAGGACGAAGAGAGTGATGACGAGGGTTCGTTTACCAAAGCTCCCGTGGGAAATCGGATTCTGGTGACAGTTGCCGGCGCATGTATGAACTTGATCCTTGGCTTTTTGGTCCTGATCGTTGTGGTTTCCATGGAAAGCAGCATCGTCAGCCGGACGGTTGCGGAATTTTATCCGAATGCATCGACACAGCAGCACGGTCTGCAAGTCGGAGATACCATTCTGGCCGTGAACGGGCGTCGATGCTTTGTGGCCAATGATGTGAGTTATGAATTCGCACGTACACAGGAAGGAACTGCGGACCTCACCGTATTGCGGAATGGTGAGAAAATCACTCTGGAAGATGTTGTGTTTGAAACCGCAGAGCAGGATGGACAGCAGTATCTTGTGATTGATTTTAAGGTCTATCCCATTGAAAAGACCGTGGTGAATGTTTTAAAAGAAGCTGGAAACTGGACTCTGTCACTGGCGCGCATGGTGATTTTGAGCTTTACGGATTTAGTCACCGGACGCATTGCGGTGAATAATTTGTCCGGTCCTGTTGGAATCGTCAGTGCAATTGGGCAGGCTTCTTCTTTGGGGCTGCGTCCGCTTTTGCTCTTTCTGGCGTTGATTACCATCAATCTGGGAATTTTCAATTTGCTTCCGGTGCCGGCGCTGGATGGTGGTCGTTTGGTGTTTCTGATTTTGGAAGCGATTCGGAGAAAACCCATTCAGCAGAAATACGAAATCGCTGTAAACGCTGCCGGTTTCGTTTTGTTGATCGGTTTGATGATATTTGCAACATTTAATGATATTACAAAGCTTTTGCCGTAGGAGGAAGAAGCGAATGCGTAAAAAAACGCGGGTTGTTAAAATAGGGAATATGGCCATCGGAGGAGATTGTCCGATTGCAGTCCAAAGCATGCTGAATGTTCCGGTCTCGGATGTGCAGGGAAATGTAGAGCAGGCAAAACGGCTGGAAAGTGCAGGCTGCCAGCTGATTCGTGTTACGGTACCCACTGCGCAGGATGCGGGAATCGTTGCGGCATTGAAACAAGCCGTCCATGTTCCGATTGTAGCGGATATTCATTTTGATTATCGAGCAGCACTGGCTTGTGTGGATGCCGGAGTCGATAAAATTCGTATTAACCCGGGCAATATCGGAAGTGATGAGCGGGTCGGTTTGGTGGCACAGGCTTGTAAAGAGCACGGCATCCCCATTCGAATCGGTGTCAATGGCGGCAGTTTGGAGAAGGATATCCTGGCAAAGTACGGAAAGGTGACGCCGGAAGCCCTGGTAGAGAGTGCGATGTATCATGTCTCACTTTTGGAAAAGCATGATTTCCACGATATTGTGATTTCCATTAAATCCTCCAATGTTCCGGTGATGATGCAGGCGTACCGACTGCTGAGCGAGCAATGCGATTATCCGCTTCACATTGGCGTGACTGAGGCAGGAACGTATCGTATGGGCTTGATTAAGTCAGCTATGGGAATTGGCGGCTTGCTGATGGAAGGAATTGGAGATACGCTGCGCGTTTCTTTGACGGATGATCCGGAAAAAGAGGTACAGGCGGGTTATGATATTTTGCGGGCAGCCGGACATTTCGTTGCGGGGCCGGAAGTTATCAGCTGTCCCACCTGCGGACGGACCAACATTGCTGTTGCTCAGATCGCCGATGAGGTGGAACGGCGCCTTCGCGGCTGTAAAAAGCAGCTGAAAGTTGCCGTGATGGGCTGTGTAGTAAATGGCCCCGGAGAAGCCAAAGAAGCAGATATCGGAATCGCCGGCGGAAAAGACTGTGCGATGCTGTTTGTCAAAGGCAAGCAGATTCGAATGCTTCAGGGCGATATTGTAGGACAGCTTTGTGCGGAAATTGAAAAACTGGTGTAACAATAAGCATGAAACCTTTATTAACGCAATTATGGCCGCAGTTTAATGCGGACCCGGACTTTGCTGCCGGTTTTGCCGGTGCGCTGGTGGAGCGCGTGGTTGCCGACCGAAAAAAAAGAACGGTAACGATTGTTTACAGTACATGTGCGCCGGTTGAACGGCAGATGAAAGAGCGGCTTGCAGTGTCACTGGAGCCGCTCTTTGAAGGCTTTGCAATTAAGTTGCAGGGCCATTTTCCTTATGCAATGATCACGGCACAGTCTGTGCTGGATTTTGCAGAAGAATTAAAAGAATACGGTTTGCCGGTAAACGGCTTTTTAAGCGGTGCTGTTGTGTCTCTGGATGGAACGCGCATTCATATTCAGGTGAAAAACGGCGTCTTGATTTTGAATGAGATTGAATTTCACTCGAAATTAGAAGACTTGATCGCAGAGCGCACGGGGACACGCCCGACCGTCACACTTTCCAGCAGTGACGTGATTTCCGCTGAGGAGCTGGAAAAGAGCGTTATGGAGAAAGTGCCGGTTGTTCAGTTCAAGAAAAAGGATGAACTGGATTCGCTGAAGGTACCGGGACTCGGGCTGGAACCGGGAGCGCCGGCAAAGCTTTTGGTGGGGCATCATTTCCAGCCGACTGATTTGACGGCCTTGAAAGATATCGGTCCGGATTCCAATAAGATCACTGTTTGGGGCGATGTCTTCTTTACGGAGATCAAGGGGAACTATAAAAAAATCTATTCCATTTCCATTACCGATTATACGGGATCGATCAACTTGAAGATTCGCATGGAGGCGGACGAGACCAATGTGCCCTGGGATGAGGTGTCGGCAGGTGACACTCTGGTTGTAAAGGGAAATTGCGCTTTTGACAAGTATGAAGGCGATTATGTTATTTATCCTTATGATGTGTTTAAGGTAGTGCGCCAACAGCGTCAGGATACGGCGAAGGAAAAGCGTGTGGAGCTGCATCTTCATACAAAACTCAGCAGCATGGACGGCTTTTGCTCCCCCGGCGAAATTGTTAAGATTGCGCACCGAATGGGACATCGTGCTGTTGCAATCACAGATCATGGTGTGGTGCAGGGATACCCGGAAGCGATGCTGGCTGTGGACGGCATTCACAAAAAAGATCCGGATTTCAAACTGATTTACGGATGCGAAGCTTATTTCGTGGATGATATGGTCCCGGTCGTATACGGTTCGGCAGGTGGTGATATGCATCAGTCTTTTGTCGTGTTTGACTTGGAAACGACCGGTTTGTCTCCACAGGATTGTTTTATCACGGAAATTGGCGCGGTGGTCGTGGAAAACGGCGAAATCACCGAGAGCTATAATGCGTTTGCCAACCCCGGTTGTCATATTCCGGAGAAAGTGGTGCAGCTGACCGGAATTACAGATGAAATGGTGGCGGATGCTCCGGGTCAGGAAGAGGCTGTTCGTGCATTTTTAAAATTTGTCGAAGGAAGACCGCTGGTAGCGCACAACGCACATGGCTTTGATATTCGTTTTTTGAAAGCAGCTGCGGAACGGTACGGCATTCCATTTGAAAATACTTATCTGGATACGCTTCCTTTATCGCAGGCACTTTATGCCGGGCTGCGTAATTACAAGCTGGATACCATTGGAAAATATTTGGAAATCCCGCCGTTCAATCATCATCGTGCCTGTGACGATGCTCGTGCCTTAGCACAGATTTTTGTCAAGGAAATTGAAGATCTGGCGCTGCGTGGTGTGACAACGCTGGAGCAGGTCAATACGGGGCTGGGCGGCACAAGAGCACTGGCCAAAAAGAACTTCCATCTGATTATTCTGGTGCAGAATTCTGCAGGCTTGAAAAATTTGTATCGGATTGTATCGGCGGCACATATGGATTACTTCTTTAAAGTGCCGCGTGTGCCGCGCAGTTTGCTGAACCGGTATCGGGAGGGCCTGATCATTGGGTCAGCCTGTGAGGCCGGCGAGTTGTACCGTGCAATTTTGGAAGGAAGAAGCTTCGACGAACTGTGCAAAATTGCATCTTATTACGACTTCTTGGAAGTGCAGCCTCTGGGCAACAATGCCTTTATGGTGCGGGAACATATGGTGGACAGCATCGAAAAGGTACAGGAGTTCAACAAAACCATTATTGAAATTGGCGAGAAACTGCACAAGCCGGTAGTTGCGACCGGTGACGTGCACTTTACGGAGCCGGAAGACGCCATATACCGCGCAGTTCTGCAGGCCGGGAACGGCTTTAAAGATGCGGATAATCAGGCGCCTTTGTATTTCCGTACGACAGATGATATGCTGGCACAGTTCGGCTATTTGCCGCCGGAAAAGGCCTACGAGATCGTTGTGACCAATCCCAATCGCATTGCCGATATGATTGATGGAGAGGTGCGCGCCATCCCGAAAGGATTGTATACGCCCACCATTGAAGGCGCGGATGATACGCTGCGTCAGGACACAATGAACAATGCAAAGGCCCGTTACGGAGATCCTCTTCCGGAACTTTTGGAAACGCGGCTTCATCGTGAATTGGATTCAATCATCAAACACGGATTTGCCGTTCTGTATGTCATTGCGCAGAAGCTGGTTCAAAAGAGCGAAGAGTATGGTTATCTGGTCGGCTCCCGAGGATCGGTAGGTTCTTCTGCGGTCGCGCATTTTTCCGGTATTTCCGAAGTGAACAGTTTGCCGCCGCATTATTTGTGCCCCAAGTGCAAATGGAGCTATTTTTATACAGATGGCTCGGTTGCGGACGGATTCGACTTGCCGGATAAAAATTGCCCTCATTGCGGGACCAAGTGCCTGGTTGACGGCCACGAGATTCCGTTCGAAACGTTTTTGGGGTTCGACGGAGACAAGGAACCGGATATTGACCTGAACTTTTCCGGCGATGTGCAGTCCCGGATTCATCGCTATACAGAAGACATTTTTGGCAAGGACCACGTCTTCAAGGCGGGAACCATTTCCGGTCTGCAGGATAAGACCGCCTACGGTTATGTGAAAAAATATCTCTCGGAACGCGACAAAACCGTCAATCGTGCAGAGGAAAACCGGCTGGTGCAGGGCTGTGTGGGTGTCAAGCGCACCACCGGACAGCACCCGGGTGGCATGGTCGTTGTGCCGAGCAATTACGATGTGTTTGATTTCTGCCCGATTCAGCATCCTGCGGATGATAAGGAAAAAGGGTTGATCACCACTCATTTCGAATTCAAATATCTGCATGATACGATCCTCAAACTGGACGAGCTGGGGCACGACGTTCCAACTATGTACAAATATCTTGAGGATATGACGGGCATCAAGATGGAAGATGTGCCGATGAACGATCAGCGGGTGATTTCTCTGCTGACATCTCCGGAGGCACTAGGCGTGACGGAAGAGCAGATTGACAGCAAGACCGGCACGTTCGGAATTCCCGAAATGGGAACAAACTTCGTGCGCAACATGTTGATTGAAGCGCAGCCCAAAAGTTTTTCCGACCTGATTCAAATTTCGGGCCTTTCTCACGGAACAGACGTTTGGAGCGGCAACGCGCAGGATCTGATCAAAGACGGTGTGTGTACTATTTCCGACGTAATTGGCACCCGTGACAGCATCATGACCTACCTTCTGTATAAAGGGGTCGAGCCCAAACAGGCCTTTACCATTATGGAGCTTACCCGAAAGGGAAAGGTGGCCAAGGGCGGTTTCCCTGAAGGGGTTGAGGATATGCTGCGGGAGCATGATGTCCCCGAATGGTATTTGGACAGCTGCAAAAAAATCAAATATATGTTCCCGAAAGGACATGCGGTCGCCTACCTGATGGCAGCTGTGCGCCTGATGTGGTTTAAAGTCTATCATCCGCTGGAATTTTATGCCACACACTTCACCGTACGCGGAGAGGATATTGACTATGAAGCGGCTGTCGGCGGGGTCAAGGTGGCACGGCAGCACATGAAGGAAGTAAATCAGCGTATTCGTGAAAGCGATAAAAAGAACCCCAAGGATGAAAATATTCTTGCCGCGCTTCAGATGGTCAATGAGATGCTTCAGCGCGGTTACGAATTTGCCCCGATTCGAATCGGCAAAAGCCGTGCAAAGGTGTATGTGGTAGAGGATGGAAAAATCCGATTGCCGTATATGGCGATGAAAGGGTTAGGCGAGTCGGTCGCCAATGAACTGGAGCGTGCGACAATGGGCGGTCAACAGTATTTGTCTGCCGAAGAGCTTCAGGCTGCGACGGGAGCTTCCAGCACCATTATGGAAAATCTGTATGAGATTGGCGCTTTGGGTGATTTGCCTCGTACCAGCCAGGTGTCTTTTTTCTGAGTTTTAAAAATCGATTATGGACGCGCTGCTGTAAAAAACGCCGCCTTTTCTGGCGGCGTTTTTGCTTGTACTGAAGACGTTTTTGTAGTATACTAGAACAGTATGTATGATTCAGAGGTGCGCCTTTTGGGCGGTGCTCTGTAAATGAGGTGTAAAATGGAACCCTTTCGTTTTCAAAAAAATGAGGCTGCGGCACAGGCCATCCAAACATACTATGGACGGCGCCCTTATGTGTTTACCCGAAGTTTCGGATGTCAGCAAAGCGTAAATGACGGAGAAAAGATTACGGGCGTTCTGGTGGACCTTGGCTTCGGTGTCTGCGAAGAAGAGGAACAGGCGGACTTGATTGTGTTCAATACCTGTGCGGTGCGGGAACATGCAGAACACCGGGTGTTTGGAAATATCGGTGCGCTGAAGACTTTGAAAGAGAAAAATCCCCATCTGCTGATTGCGGTGTGCGGCTGTATGACGCAGCAGGAAAGCGTTGTGGAAAAGCTGAAAAAGAGCTATCCGTACGTTGATATTGTGTTCGGCACCAATGGCATCGATTTGCTCCCCGGGTTGATCTTGGAAAAACTGACCGACCGCAAACGGGTGCTTCCGAAGCCCGTTGA
>CALXIP010000138.1 GCA_944388395.1 uncultured Ruthenibacterium sp. | reverse complement strand
ATGTCTTTCTGCGGGAAGCCAATTACGCTTCCTTTTTCACGATTTCCTTGCCCTTGTAGTAGCCGCAATTGCCGCATACCTGATGGGGAAGTTTATACTCGCCGCACTGCGTGCATTTCGCCAGCGTGGGCGCAGTCAGCTTCCACACGGAGGAGCGCCTCTTATCGCGTCTTGCCTTGGAAACCTTTCTCTTGGGTACTGCCACTATAAGCACCTCCTCGTTGTGTGAATCATTTAAGATAGCAGTTGTTTTAATATAGAAAGCCTTTCATCTGTGGCATCGTTGGTTTCATGCGTGCAAGCACATGGTTTTTTTCTGCCACAAACGGGGCAAAGCCCTGCACAGTCATCGCTGCAAAGCAGCACTGTCGGTATTTCGAGCAAAAGCTCTGAATAAACAAGTTCCCTTGTGTCCAGCTGTCCATCTTCCGTAAACGGAAGTTCCGCATCCGGATCTGTCAGATCCGCCTGCCGAATCGGATAACTTCTCTCCACATCGAAAACCTGCTGTGATCTTTCAAGGCAACGGGCACACTCATAAACAGCCTGTGCTCGAAAACAAAGTTCCGTCTCCAATACATTTCCATGAAGGACCAAACAAAGCTCCAAGTGTATGGGGTCAGGTACCTCATACCCCGGAAAATCCTCCTTGGAAAGATCCAACTCCTTGGATACTTTCACAGGCGCATCATATGTGCTGAAAATCTTTTTGATATCAAGCAGCATACGCACACTCCTCAAAAGGTCGCTTAGCTATTATAACTGCAAAGTGTTGGTTTGTCAATACTATTTGTAGAAAAAAAGCACGCAAAACAACAGAAAACGCAGGGACCTGCACGCAGGTCCCTGCAGCAAAAGTTTTGCGGATTACAGATATTTTTTCACACCATCTGTCAGCTGATCCATATTGGCAGAAACCGTGACAACGACCTTCACCGTGTCACCAGCCAGCGCATTGACTTTATCCAGCAGAACGCCCAGGCCTTCCATGTCGTGATTGCCCAATTTCAGCACGCCATCCAGATAAACTTCCACGATGTCGTAGTTGCCGGCCAGGATACCAGCCATGAAGCCGTACAACATCTCATACCCTTCAATTTTGTACTCATCCACATCAATCAAACGGGCATTGTGGTCAATATCATAGGTGAGCTTCATCGACTTCTCAATGCAAACAATGTTGCCCGGAGTCGTCTTCGCGCTCTCATTAATCATATCAATCATTTTTTTGGTCTTGCCGGAGCCTTTACCGCCAATAATCAGTTGAATCATAGGAATGCCTCCTTTATTTTGACACCATCCGGTGCATTTAACGAAGTTTCGCTTCCAGTTCCGCCTTGCGGTCCTCATAGCCAGGTTTTCCCAGCAGGGCAAACATATTCTTTTTGTAGCTCTCCACGCCGGGCTGATTAAAGGGATTGACTCCCATCAGATAACCGGAAATTGCGCAGGCTTTCTCAAAGAAATAAATCAGGTAGCCCAGGTTAAATTCCGTCAGACTTTCAACTTCCAACAGAACATTGGGAACCCCGCCGTCTGTATGCGCAAGAATGGTTCCTTCCATCGCCTTGCGGTTCACAACGCTCATATTCTGATCTGCCAGGAAATTGAGGCCATCGAAATTCTCGTCGCTCTTTTCAATGTACAGATCCCTCTGAGGTTTCTGAATATCCACCACTGTTTCGAACATAATGCGGGCGCCGTCCTGCACAAACTGTCCCATGGAATGCAGATCCGTGGAGAAAATCACGCTGGCGGGGAACAAACCCTTCTGATCCTTGCCCTCGGATTCACCAAACAGTTGTTTGTACCACTCGTTCATCAATGTGAAATTGGGCTCATAGCAGGCCAGCAGTTCCACAGCTTTTCCCTTGCGATACAAGATATTGCGCGTTGCCGCGTAACGATAACAGTCATTGTTTTCATCGCAAACAGCCAACGCCTCACGGGCGGCTGCCGCGCCAGCCATCAGCTGATCGATATCGCATCCCGCCGCTGCAATAGGCAGAAGACCGACTGCAGTGAGTACAGAATAGCGTCCGCCAACGTCGTCAGGAACCACAAACGTCTCATATCCCTCAGCGTCAGCCAATTCCTTCAGTGTACCACGCGCCTTATCCGTGGTCGCATAAATGCGGCTTCTGGCGCCTTCCTTGCCATACTTTTTCTCCAGCATGTCGCGGAAAACACGGAAAGCAATCGCAGGCTCCGTCGTTGTGCCGGACTTGGAAATGATGTTTACGGAAACATCCTTGCCTTCGCAAAGTGAAATCACATCCTGCAGGTATGCCGGACTGATGGAATTGCCCACATAAAAAATCTGCGGCGTTTTTTTGCAGGTATTGTTATACAGTGTTCCCTTCAGCGCTTCAATCGCCGCACGGGCGCCCAGATAACTTCCGCCGATACCGATCACGATCAGCACATCGCTGTCAGAAATGATTTTCGCCGCCGCTTTTTTGATGCGCGCAAACTCTTCCTTGTCATAATTGACGGGAAGATCCAACCAACCGAGGAAATCATTTCCCTGTCCCTGCCCGCTGTGGAGCAACTCATGCGCAAGTTTCACCTGCGGAAAAAGCGCCTTGTATTCATCTTCACTGATAAACGGAGCAAGATGCTTGCCATTCATTTTGACACTCATACAGAAACCTCCGAACATTTGATTTTTATATATTAACTATATCAGAAGGTCTGTCCGGTGTCAATTAAAGGCATGGATTTTTATAAAGTAAATATCGCGTGGGAAAGCAAAGAAAAAGCCGTTGAAAAATCCATTTTTGAAACATCGCCCGCTGCCGTCACCGGGTACGTGCCGATGACGGACTGCTCCGTTTTCAGGGTCACTTCTCCCACCTTTTCCCCCTTCTGGACCGGAGCTTCCATCTGCTGGGGAAGCGTCGTTTCAGCCGTTAATGTCTTCCCTTCTCCCTTTTTCAGCAGAATCTTCTCCGGTATCTCATAAGAGAGTGTCACCTGTTGACTGACACCACCTTTGACCGGAAGTGTCTCCACTCTTCCGGCAATCGACGGAAATTCCGCCGTTTCATAGTTGGCAAAGCCGTAATCCAGAAGCTGCGTCGCCGCTTCAAATCGCTCTCCGCTGGACGGAGAGCCCAGCACAACCGCCAGAAGGCTCATTCCGTCGCGTTCGGCAGATGCGGAAATACACACGCCCGCGCCATTGGTGGTACCCGTTTTCAAGCCGGTAATTCCCGGGTAGCTTTTCAGAAGTTTATTGGTGTTTACCATCTGTGTTTCGCCGTTGCGCAAGCTGTCCATCCAAATTCCGCAGTACTCCAAAATTTTGGGGTGTTTGAGCAACTCCATCGACATGATCGACACATCTCTCGCAGAAGAATAGTGCCCCGCTTCATCCAATCCGCAGGCGTTTACAAAATGAGTGTGATTCATCCCCAATTCTTTTGCCTTGGCGTTCATCATTTCCGCAAACACGGGCTCCGATCCGCCCACAAATTCCGCCACAGCCACAGCTGCATCATTTGCCGAACATACACAGATGGCTTTGATCAGTTCATCCAGCGTGAACTGCTCTCCCGGCTCCAGCCAAATCTGGCTGCCCCCCATATTATAGGCATGTTCCGAAATCGGAACAATATCCGTCATGGAAACCTTTCCCGCTTCCACTGCCTCCAGTGTCAAAAGAAGCGTCATCACTTTTGTAATGGATGCGATCGGGACTTCGTCATCCGGCCCCTGTTCATAGAGTACCGTTCCCGTATTCACATTGACCAGGATGGCGTTTCTGCAAGGCAGATTCAGCTCAGTGGAATTTTCCGCCCAGGCGTGCGGTGCCGCCAGCCCCAGACAAATTGTCGCGACAAGCATAAGCGCTGTGAAATTTTTCCATATGACTGTCCTCTTCATGCGCATATCCCTCCTCGATGATTTCAATCAATCATATGAGGGTGGGTTGTGATTTTATCCGCATTTCTGTATAATAAAGTCACAAATGAACGAGGTGACATTTTGAAAATTGCATTTTATACCTTGGGCTGCAAGGTCAATCAAAACGAAACCGGTGCGCTGGAACAATTGTTCTGCGACAACGGTTTTTCGCTGGCGCAGCCGACGGAAGACGCCGATGTATATATTGTAAACAGCTGTACGGTAACCGCCGGTGGTGACAAGAAAAGCCGGCAATGGCTGCGCCGCGCCAAGCGGCAGAATCCCGACGCCGTTACCGTATTGACCGGATGCTATCCGCAGGCATTTCCCCAGGAAGCATCGCAGGCAACGGAAGCAGACATCATTACCGGCAGCAAAAACCGCGCACACTTGCTGGACAATGTTCTCTCTTTTCTGCAAACGCGCGAGCGCATCGTGGACATCGCGCCGCATCAGCAGCGGGATTTGTTTGAGGAACTGCCGATGGAGTCACTGGCCGGCCACACCCGTGCTTTCATGAAAATTGAAGACGGATGCAACCGTCGTTGTGCCTATTGCGTTATTCCCCGCGCACGCGGAAATGTGCGAAGCCGCCAGGAGGAAAACATTTTGAAAGAACTCGCAGTGCTTGCCCGCGCAGGCTATCGCGAAGTTGTTTTTTCCGGAATCAATTTATCCAGCTACGGACAGGACACTCAAACCAATCTGGCTCAAATCGTGAAGAAAGCAGCTCAGGTAGAGGGAATCGAGCGCATTCGTCTGGGAAGCCTTGAACCGGATCTTCTGGACGATGCCTGCATTCAGCAAATGGCCGCCGTCAAAGAACTGTGCCCTCAGTTCCATCTTTCGCTGCAAAGCGGCTGTACGCCAACGCTTCGCCGGATGAGACGTGTGTACACAGCAGATGAATACCGCACGGTTGTCCGGAAACTGCGCGCCTCTTTTCCCGGCGCTACTTTTACCACCGACATCATTGTGGGATTTCCGGGAGAAACCGAAGAGGAGTTCGCCGAAACGGTTTCTTTCGTGCGTGAGATTGGTTTTTTGAAAGTCCATGTTTTCTCCTATTCGCGCCGTGCAGGCACACCCGCTTACGACATGCCCGACCAAGTGGACGAATCCGTTAAGGCGCAGCGAAACCACCTTCTGCAGAAAGAAGCAGATGCCGTCCGCAGTGAAATCATTCGCGCAAGAGAAGGTCAAACAGTCGAAGTTCTTCTGGAAAAACCGGTCGCCAAAGATCGCTATACCGGCTATACCAAAGAATACATTCCCGTTTTGATCCATGCCCCCGGACATGTGCAAGGGGAAATCGTGCCGGCCCGGTTGGGCTCGTTTGACGGCGAACGTTGTACTGCCGACCCACTTATGTAAAAAGGACGGAACCGAGTTGGTTCCGTCCTTTTATTTTGAAATCACTCTCTGAATGCTTTGAACAAATTCGTTTCTTTGCAGATTTCCGCGATCGAGAAGCGTAATCCCCAAATCTCTGGCGCGCTGGGACAGCGGACGATTTTCCTCGTGTACATTCGCAGCCGTCAGCATTACGGTCCGGGTTCTCTCACCGCCGAATTTTTGACTCAGGATTTTAATCTCCGTCAACGCCAGCGGCGAAGGCACTCCCATTTTGCAGGAGATGAAAACGGGCGTAACGCCTTCGACGATCAGAATATCGATTTCATTCCTTGTGCTTGGTGTACGCCCGTGGGCATTATCCCAATCCACAATGACGCTGGTTCGAACGTCCCCGAACAAACCGCTTTGACGTGCCGCAAAATAGCCGTACAGTTCCAGCCAAATGCCATGATTCTGCAGGCACTTTTTCATTTGTTCGTCCCGATACCGAAACTGGACCTCATCCCCCTGCACTGTCAGTCTTTGAATCGCGCCGCAGGCGGCAAGACGTTCCAGAATATTTTCGTTGCACCGCGCAGTAACCTGCTTGTTGACACGAATCGTCTTCGGTGCACGAATCCACAAATCTTCTTCCTGCTTGCCCACTCCGGCCGCCTGAAAATAGCCTACTGCGCCACCCCACGCCTCGGGATTCTTCAGTACAATATTCCAGATGTCCGGCACGCTGCGCTCAAACTCTTCGCTCATCTCAGCCGGCGAAAAATGGCCATACCCTACCAGTTTGGCTCCTGCCAGAGAAAACACATCCTCTGCCGTAAACTGCGGCACACAAAAACGCTCTGCCAAATCTTCGCAACCGCACAGGTTCACCAGTTTTTTCCGCTCCAGATCAATGTAATAGGCCCGAACATTTTTCTCCTTGCAAAAAATCCCGGCCATGAGAAGCACCAGATCTTTTCCGCCTGTGCAGTCAAACGCACAATCCGGATAGTCCCTGCAAATTGCTTCCATGGTTTTCCAAATGGCGGTCACATCGGAAGTATTGATATAGTAAAACCGTGACTGTGTGCGCAGACCTCTGCTTTTGAACAGTCTTTCGACCGCAGTCTCCTTCCGAAGCGAAGAGTCACGGGCGTCGCAGATATAAACCACCATATCCGGCTCAAACACGCACGCAGACAAAATATTTTCCAGCGGTTCTTTATCATACAATTCCACAATTGTTTTCATCGCACAACGCCTTCTTTTCCCGCTTCTGGGGCGATTTTCTTTCTTTCATTTTAATGCCTGTGCGGATACAGCGCAAGCCGATGTTGTCATTTTGCGCAAATCCGGTATAATGAAAAAGAATCCCGTCTTTTCGCACACAAGGATCTGTAAAAGAAAAGACAGATTTGTGAAAGTTTTTTCCAACTTGTAACGTATCATACATAGAAAGGTTCGTGAGGCCAGTTATGGTGCCGCCACAGCTTGCGCCCTCCTGCAATGCATCGCCCGACATGGACCGGATCGTCCAGCAATACGGCGATTCATTAATGCGGATTTGCTTTTTGTATCTGAAAGATGTTTATCTGGCGCAAGATGCTGTTCAGGATACATTTTTAAAAATCTACCGAAACTACCATAAATTCGATACCAATTCCAGCGAAAAGACCTGGATTATGCGTATCGCGATCAATGTGTGTAAAGACTATCTTCGCAGTGCATGGCATCGAAAAGTAAACGTCCAGGAAGTTTTGGACGAAATCCCCACCCACAGCGAAACGCATGAGGACGACACGATTTTGATTGAAATCATGCGTTTAAAACCGCACTACCGCGAAGTCATTCTTCTGTTCTATTATCAGGATATGAAAATCAGTGACATCGCACAAGTGCTTGGCGCGCCTGAATCCACCGTTTCCGTCCGTTTAAAAAGGGCTCGTGAGCAACTGAAAAAAAGATTGGAGGATTGGTACGAAGATGACTAACCACGAACGCATCCAGCGGGCAGTGGATCGCCGTCTGGATACATTGCATGTATCCGCTCCCGCCTTTTCTCCCGTTTCCTTCACGCCAAGGCGGAGATTCCACCCATTCCGGCGCGTCATCGCCGTGGCAGCCGTAGCCGCAGTTACTTTTGTTGGCAGCGTCAGCGTTCTCGCCGCTTCGTTTCCACCTATTCAACGGCTGGTCGAACAGGTCGGAGTTCAGCTTTTCTCAATCATGCAGACGGTGGAACTTTCCTGCGTATCCGATGACATCGAAATGCAGGTGCTGGCCGCCGTCAATGACAATCAACGTGTTACCGTTTATCTTTCCCTGCGTGACCAGGCCGGTGGCCGTGTTAACGAAAAGACCGTTCTTTCCAATCTGCAGATTGACGGAACGCTGGGCCCCTGCGACGTTCAGCTGGTCGATTATGATTCCAGCACCGGCAATTCCATCTATCGCCTGTCCGGATACAGCGTTGACGCGTTGGACGGAAAGCCGATTACCGTACAGGTTCGCACGCTGCTCAATGATGTGGAAGATTCTCATCGTCAAAACACTGGGTATTCCCTCTCTCTTTTAAAGGATCAAACACCGTCTTTGCAGGAAGGCGTGTCCATCAACGGCAGTTCAATCGTATATGACCCCAATGGTTTTTCACCTTTTGAGGATGCACCGCCTTCCATTCTGGAAGCTGCACCTCTTCCGGATGGCTGGAACCCGGAACTGCCCTGGGGAACCATTACGGCAATCGGATTTGTTCAGGACACGCTTCATGTGCAGGTGAAGGTCAGCGAACTCGGCCGCTATGCCCGTGCTGATTTGTATCTGCTGGATTCAAACGGTCAACCTCTGAATGCAGGAAGCGGCACGTATGAGTTTGGGCGCCAATATTCGGAACTGGATGCTGATTACAGCGAATACATCGAATATGTACTTCCTGTTCCGAAAAGTTACTCTCTGGACGATCTTTCTCTGTATTACGATGCCATCTCCTATGACAGCGCCGTGCGCGGAGACTGGAAAGTAACGTTCACTCTGGACAGCGTCTACAAACAGCAGTCCGCAGATTGTGACATCACGCTGGACTCGGTTCACTATACGCAGGTCACGCTTTCTCCCCTCGGCATTTCTCTGCACGGTGATGGGCAACCGGTCAACGGTGAATATCCTTCGGTGGAAGTTTACGACACCAACGGAAATAAAATTGACTTCTACACCAGTTCGACCATTTTTTCCTTTGACGAGCAGGACCAGGTCAGTATCACACTGCAGCAGGATTTCCGCGTTCCCCTTTCTCCGGAAAATATCGGCCAGGTTCTGGTCGACGGACAGGACCTTCAATTTTCCTGATCAATGAAACAAACACCTTCTGATGCCTTTATCCGCATTGGAAGGTGTTTTTCTTTTATTTTTCCATTCACCTATATTTTTTTCAAATTTTTCACTATAATAAGAGAAAAAGATTCTTTCAAGAATAGCTGCTCAAAAAGGAGAACCTCTCATGTCTACTGAAAAAATGCGCACCTTCATCATACGGTTTGTTTTTTATTGTATTATTCTTGCACTTATCTTCATTGTCTTGAAGTATGTGGTTCCAATCCTGCTGCCTTTCATGGTGGGATTTCTGATTGCCTTTTTTCTGAAGCCTCTCATCAACAAAATTTCCGAAAAAACGCATAAAAAGCGTCGGCTCGTTGCCATTTTAACACTGATCGTATTTTATATTTTACTCACTACGCTTTTAATTGTTCTGGGAAGCAGGGCTGTCATTTTTCTGCGGGAGGCCTTCAAAATGCTGCCGAACCTTTACAGCAATGTCATCGATCCGGCACTCACCTCCATTCAGAATATGCTTCTCGACTTTCTGGAGGGATTCGACGAATCCACACGTGATGTGATTGCAAGCATCGGCGAAAGCATGAATGACGGGCTTGGCAATCTGATTGCCGCAATCTCTTCGGCCGCTCTTACAATCGCAACCAACGCCGCCAGTTCTCTTCCGGCATTTCTGGTGAGTTTTCTGATCACGATCATTTCATCTTTTTTCTGCGTGGTGGACTA
The DNA here is from genome assembly GCA_944388395.1 of uncultured Ruthenibacterium sp. Classification (GTDB taxonomy): domain Bacteria; phylum Bacillota; class Clostridia; order Oscillospirales; family Ruminococcaceae; genus Ruthenibacterium; species Ruthenibacterium komagatae. Next base: position 8,307 of record CALXIP010000138.1, on the reverse strand, counting down.
TTACAAAATCACCGCATTCATCGTACGGCTGATTCCGCCGCGCGGCAAAGAGGTCCTTTTCAAAATCAAAGAACATGGCATCGACGTTCTCCTCAAATTCGCCAAAGCATATGCCATTTTGATGTTTCTTACGTTTGTGGAAGTCAGCATCGGGTTGTCGCTTCTCGGCATCGATTACGCAATCTTGATCGCCGCCGGAACTGCCATTGTCGACATTTTGCCGGTTCTTGGCACCGGGACGATTCTGATCCCCTGGGGTGTTGTCAATCTGCTGCTTGGAAACTTCCCTCTTGGAATCGGTCTGCTTGTGTTATACGCGATCATCACTATCGTGCGCCAAACGCTGGAACCCCGTGTTGTAGGCAACCAGATCGGCCTCTATCCGCTCGTCACATTGATGTGTATGTTTGTGGGGTCTTATCTGTTTGGAATTGTCGGATTGTTCGGCGTCCCCATCGCAGTTACTATCATGGTGCAGCTTCACCGTTCAGGCGATTTGTAATAAGAAAGAAGGCCGGATTTCCGGCCTTCTTTTATTTATGATATTTTTTGCCTGCCTGAATGGAAAAAGCCCTGTACAGCTGTTCCAAAAGCATCACACGGGCAAACTGATGCGGAAATGTCATCCTGCTCATGGAAAGGCTGAAATCAGCGCTTTTTTTCACAAGCGGAGACAAGCCGTGTGAAGAGCCAATGACAAATGTAACGCTGCCTGCCCCGCCGACTGCCTGCCGTACTAAAAAATCCGCCAGTTCTTCACTGCTGATTTGGCGCCCTTCAATGCACAGAGCCACCAAAACCCCCGGCCGCTGAACGTGGCTCAAAATCGCCTTTGCCTCTTTCCCCAAAGCTTTTTCAATCACCGCTTCGGAAGCGTTCTTTTCACGAATCGGCTCCTCCGGCAGTTCCACGACATTCAGCTTGCAGAACCCGGAAAGTCTCTTTTGATATTCAGCAGCAGCCGCGCGAAAGTAATCTGCATTCAATTTTCCAAGGGCAATCAACGTGATCGACTGCATAAGTATTTCTCTCCTTCAAAATTCGATGACCGGCGAAATCTCGTGCCTTCGAGCTGCCAAAACCCTTGTTTTTTCATCCGGCACGAATTGCTGCGCCGCAAGCACACATTGAAGCGTTGCCAGCGCCAGCTCCGGCGTATTATTTTCCTGGCTGATATGACACAGACTGAAGTTTTTGCATCCGGCTTTCATCAGACGAAGAATCGTCTGGGCACATTCATCGTTGCACAAATGGCCTCTCTCCGATGCAATGCGCATTTTTAAATAATAGGGATAACGGCCCGACATCAGCATATTGAGATCATAATTGGATTCGAGCGCCACTACATCCGCACAGTATAAGTTAGCCATCACCTCATCGCTGATGAAGCCAAGGTCCGTCGCAATGGCCACAGCCTTCCCCGAGGGTGTGAGAATGCGGTAACCGCAGCAGTCGACTGAATCATGACTTGTGGAAAAACTCTGCACAGTAAATCCGCCGATCTCCTCTTCCCGGCCATCTACCGCAATCCCGTCCACACGCTCCGGAAGGACACCTCGCTCCTCCAAAACATCCAGCGTCGCCGCGCTTGCATATACCGGCACTGGATATTTTTTTAAAAACACATTCAAACCGCTGACATGGTCCGAATGTTCATGCGTGACCAGGATTCCCTGCAGATCCAGCGGAGAAACGCCCAATGTTTTCAACGCCGCCAGCGTCGTGCGGCAGCTTTTTCCCATATCAACCAGCAGGTAACGGCCATTCTCTTCAATAAATGCACTGTTTCCGGACGAGCCGGAATAGAGCGTTGTGAATCGAGCCATAGATCTCCTTTCAGAAAGAAATCCTTCGGTCAGAAACCGAAGGATTTTTCCGCTTATCAAATTACTTTTCGCATATTGTTCGCAGGGCGTTCCACTCGTTTGATGTCCGCGCCCAGCCCTTGCAATTTTTCCACAATATCTTCATACCCGCGTTCGATATGGCCGATGTCTTCGATTTCCGAAACACCGTCAGCCGCCAGAGCCGCCATCACCAGTGCTGCACCTGCACGCAGATCCGGCGCACGCAAAGGCGCCGCCTGCAGCTCAGCTACACCCTCAATGACCGCCACACGGCCTGCCACCTGAATATTTGCTCCCATGCGGGCCAGCTCGTCCACATAGCGGAAGCGGTTTTCCCAAATGCCCTCTGTGATAATGGATGTTCCCTTGGCCAGTGTGAGGAGCACCGATACCAGAGGCTGCATATCCGTCGGGAACCCCGGATGGGGCATAGTCTTCACGTTCAGAGGCTCCAAATCACCAGTCCGGCTGACGCGCACAGAATCGTCAAATTCCTCAATCACCGCGCCCGCCTTCTCCAGTTTGGAAGTAATGGGCTCCAGATGCTTGGGAATGACATTCTTAATCAGCACATTGCCGCCTGTGATGGCCGCACCGACCATATAGCTTCCCGCCTCAATCTGATCGGGAATGATGGAATATGTGCATCCGTGCATTTTCTTGACGCCGCGAATTTTAATCACATCCGTACCAGCGCCGCGTACATCCGCACCCATTGTGTTTAAAAAGTTGGCCACGTCCACGATATGCGGCTCTTTTGCCACATTTTCCAGCACAGTCATACCCTCTGCCATGACTGCTGCCAGCATCGCATTAATGGTAGCGCCGACAGAAACCGTGTCAAAAAAGACCTCTTCGCCCACCAGATGAGACGCTCGCACATCAATCATCCCGTTGTCCACGGCATCTTTCGCGCCCAATGCAGAAAAAGCTTTCAGATGCTGATCAATCGGGCGGGGGCCAAGATCACAGCCGCCGGGCATCGCAACCGTCGCGCGGCCGTAACGTCCCAGAAGGGCTCCCAGAAAATAGTAGGATGCACGCATGGCGCGGGACAAATCATCCGGCACGCTGGTTCCGTGCAAATGAGTCGTATCAATTTCCAGAGAGTGCTTGTCCAGCATTCTCACCTGCGCACCCATCGCGCTCAAAATATCTACAGACGCCCCCACATCGCTGATGCTGGGCAGGTTCTCTATAATGCATTTATCGGCCGCCAGAATGGTCGCGGGAAGAATCGCTACAGCCGCATTCTTCGCACCGCTGATCTCCACTTCGCCCACCAGCGGTTTCCCACCGTGAATGACAAATTTCTTCACTCGTCAAGACTCTCCTTTGAGAAGCAAATTCCGGCCCAAACCGCGGGCATGTCACAACTCTTTTAGTATACACGCCTTTTGCAGAAAATAAAAGCCGATTTTCATTTTTAACGGTTTTTGCCAAAAATCATCCTCAGCGTCTCTGAAGACACGCTTTTAATATTATAGCGCACACACACTCATTTTGCAAATACAGTTTGAGTATTATACAGAAAAATCTGCGCCACAGACAGTTTCCTGCGGCGCAGATTCAAAATTTTATGGCGGTGTGACAAAACGATACGGATTCGTCAATACGCCGTTTTCTGTAAATTCAAGGTGGCAATGGTTACCCGAGGAGTTGCCGGTCGATCCCATTCGGGCAATGGGCTGTCCCTTCACCACATACTCGCCTTCCGAAACCAAAAGCTCTGAGCAGTGCGCGTACAGCGTGGTGTAACCATTTCCGTGGTCGATTTTTACGAACAAGCCGTAACTCCAGTTGGAGGTACCTGCACCATTCTCGGAAATCTCAACCAGACCGTTATCCGCAGCCACAATGGTCGTACCGTAAGCCCCCGTAATGTCCACGCCGCGATGGCCATAACCCATGCCGCGGGAAATTCCGCTGTAGCCAGGCACCGGCCAGATAAAGTTGCCGTCACCGGGCTCGCCCACAGCGCCGCCGTACTGGTTCAGGGTGCCGTACAAAATCACCTCGGTGACCGGCTCTGAGATTACTTCCTGCGAGAGGACCACTTTCTGCAGTTCCACGCCGTTCATGTCGTAAACAACATCCGCCGTCACAATCTGCTGACCCGCGACGCCCGCCTGTTGAATCACCTCGTCACCCCATGTCAGTTCTGCCGACTGACTTGTGACGGTTTCATAGGGAATCTCTTCCTGATAGGTGATCCGCTGCACCTGCTGTACTTCCAGACAGTTCATCGTGATCGACTCCCCGCCTGACAGCGTAAACGGAGCCGCCCCTGTCAGTCGATTGACCAGTTCCTGTCCGGAAATTAACGTATCGGTGAAGTAAAGACCCGGAATCACCTCAACCTCATGACGGAACCGCACGCTCCAATCGGATTGATCCGGCTTTTGGTAGGGCGCCTGCGCCTGTTCCAAAGCCTCGTTCACCAGTTCGCTGTCCTGTGTCACGCCCACCAGCGTACCATTGACCATCACGCCGGTTGCCTCCACAAATTTTTGTGAAGAAGTGGCAATGATGCGGTTGGCCAGTTCCGCCTGATCCGATAAGGCCGCTTCACTGACTACAGAAATGGTGAAGGTCGCCTCGCCTTCCCATTCGGAACGGTCCGCGTCAGCCTGGAGACGCTGCTGCACCAGATTCTGGGCATTTTCGTACACTGTTTCGTTCTCTATAAACCCGACCATCTGGCCGTTGTACTCCACCGAGAGCGCAAATGTATAACTCAGGACCGTGTATACCGTGAAAACCAGAATTGCCGTAGCTCCCAAGGGCATTAAGTAAGCCAGCGCGTTCCAGATCAAATCCCGGTATGCGCGCACGCCGCGCTTAAAATACTGCCACCCTTTCTGGGCCACATCCTGTGAGCCGGCTTCTCTCTCCTGCCGCATCATCGTGCGCAGGTTGTGCATTCCCTGGCTGATCTGTTTCCAGGGGGCGAGAACATCCTCCAGAATCGTGCCGAAAAAAGCTTTCAGCAAACTGCCCAGCAGGGTGAAAACCCAAACAAATACGCCGGCAATGCCATGTAAAATATGACGAACGCCTCTTGTGAAGCGAATAAAAAAATACTCTGTATGATAGCCTGTGTCGTAGAACAGGTTTCCCAGTAAATGCGCAACCGCGCGAGGTGAAACTTCCCCATCGCGGAAATAACGCTTCCACTGTCTCTTCAACGTCGGAGCCTCCTTTTCCGCTTTTGTCTTTCAGCTCAAACGAATCTGTAACTATTCTATTATACACGAAAAAGAGGGACACGCAACCCGAAAAAGCGATTCGCCCTGTGTTTTTCGCAGATCCTTTACAAGTCATGTGCATCAAAAAGCCAATTTTCCCGTCCTAAATTTGCTGTTTCAAAAAACAGAGACTGCATATCCCGGGGAAGCCGCCGACGAACATGAACCTGCCGAAACACAGAAAATGTCACCTCACCGCAGTGAAGCGCCGGGCGTCCCAAAGCTGTTTTTGCACCATAAAAATCGTCTCCAACAAGCGGATGGCCCAGCCAGGAGAAATGGACGCGAATCTGATGGGTTCTCCCCGTCACGGGAATGCAACGCACCAGCGTAAACCGTTCGGACTCATACAAAACCGTATACTCCGTCCGGCTGGGTTTACCGCTGCCGGCCACTTCCCGCTTGACGATGGAATCCCGACATCGCGCGATTGGTGCATCAATCACACCTTCTGTGCACGAAAGATGCCCCTCAATAACTGCGTAATAGACCTTTTGGCAGCTTTCTGCCAGAATCGGCGCCGCATAGGCATTCATGGCACACAAAACCAGCCCGGATGTTCCATGGTCAATTCGATTGATCGGCCGAAATGGGATCTGGTTGCCACGCCGTTTCATCTCGCCGCAGAAAGCATTGGCAAGCGTCCCGTCCGAATACCCCAGCGTGGGATGAACCGCCTGTCCTACCGGCTTATCCAGCACCATCGCCTGTTCATCCTCATAAACGATTGAAAGCGGTATATCCTGCGGAGTTACGCTGCCGGCATTCTCCGGCGGAAGACAAAAGGAAATGCAGTCATTCTGCCGAACATGTTCATTTGTATAAACAACGTTTCCGTTCCGAAAAAAGCCGCAATCGCGCTTGACTGCAGAGCGCAACCCTGCCGACACCTTTTTCAGCCGCAAAAAATCACGCAAAAGCAGTCCGTCTTCTTCCTCACGCACCTCAAATTGAAGTTTCAAACACTCACCACCTAACAGAAAAAGGCAGCCCGAAAAATCAGGCTGCCTTTGACCGCAATGAAAAATCAATACGCAATGCCCTGAGCCAGCATCGCATCCGCCACTTTGATGAAGCCGGCCACATTGGCGCCGACCATCAGGTTGCCTTCCACGCCGCAGGCCTTGGAAGCGTCAAACGCATTGTGGAAAATGTTCTTCATAATGCCTTTCAGGCGCTCATCCACTTCCTCGAATGTCCAGGACAGGCGCAGGGAGTTCTGGCTCATCTCCAGACCGCTGGTCGCCACGCCGCCCGCGTTGGCAGCTTTCGCCGGTCCATACAGAACGCCATTCTCCAGATAGACATTGATCGCCTCCGGAGTAGACGGCATGTTGGCGCCCTCGCAAACCACTTTGCAGCCATTGGCTACCAGCAGTTTCGCGCTGGCTTCATCAATCTCATTCTGCGTTGCGCAGGGAAGCGCAATATCGCACGGAATGCTCCAAATGCCGGAGCAGCCTTCATGATATTCTGCGCTCGGCACCTGATTCACATACTCTTTAATGCGGCCGCGGCGCACAAGCTTGATCTCCTTGACCAGATCCAGGTTGATTCCGTCTTTGTCGTAAATGTAGCCGTTGGAATCCGACAAAGCCACGACCTTGCCGCCCAGCTGCGTAGCTTTCTCCGTCGCAAAAATCGCCACGTTGCCGGAACCGGAAATCACGACTGTCTTGCCCTGGAAGCTGTCGTTCTTCATGCAGTTCAGAGCCTCTTCGGTGAAATAGCACAAGCCGTAACCAGTGGCCTCTGTACGTGCCAGACTGCCGCCGTAAGCCAGGCCCTTGCCTGTCAGAACACCCGTAACCTCGTTGCGCAGCCGTTTGTACTGTCCGAACATATAGCCGATTTCACGCGCGCCGACGCCGATGTCGCCCGCGGGCACGTCTGTGAACTGACCGATGTGTTTGCTCAGTTCTGTCATAAAGCTCTGGCAGAAACGCATGATCTCTGCATCGGATTTCCCCTTCGGGTCAAAATCGGAACCGCCTTTGCCGCCGCCCATGGGCAGACCGGTCAGGCTGTTTTTGAAGATCTGCTCAAATCCAAGGAATTTGATAACCGAGGCGTTGACGGAAGGATGCAAGCGCAGGCCGCCCTTGTAGGGACCGATGGCAGAATTGAACTGCACACGGTAACCGCGGTTTACGTGGACCTTTCCCGCATCGTCCATCCAGGACACACGGAACTGAATAAAGCGCTCCGGCTCAACCAGGCGCTCCAAAACGCCCCATTGTTCCAGTTCGGGGTGCTTTTCCACATAGACTTCAAGGCTCTCCAGCACTTCGCGCACTGCCTGCAAAAATTCTTTTTCGCCGGCATTGCGAGCCTCAACTTCTGCATAGACTTTCTGCAAATACTCGTTCTTGAACATTTCCTTTTCCCCCTTTATTCCACAGAGCAACACGCCAAATTGCGCATTTCTGCTCTTATGGAAAAAATTATAATCACTTTTTTCTGTTGATTCAAGTAAAATCACATTATTTACAAAGAAAATCCCCCAAATTGACGAAGAAGACGGAGTGTGTTATACTGAATATGTCCAAATGAGCAAAACATACGGCGGCGAGACAGTTTTGTCTTGAGGAAAGTCCGGGCTCCACAAGGGAATGGTAACTGCTAACGGCAGCCGGGGGTGACCCCAGGGATAGTGCAACAGAAATAGACCGCCTGCCTTTTTAGGCTGGTGAGGGTGGAAAGGTGTGGTAAGAGCGCACCAGCGCGCTTGGTGACTTGCGCGGCTCTGTAAACCCTACCAGGAGCAACACCCGTATGAGGACGATACGTCTCCCTGCGTGTCCTCGGAGGTGGCTTGAGCTGTGCGGCAACGTACAGTCTAGATAGATCGTCGTTTAATACAGAACCCGGCTTACGGTTTGGTCGTTTGGACATGGAAGGCGGCGGTGCTATGCACCGCCGCCTTCCATGTCTTTTTTAACAATGAGGTGATGGGATGAACAAACAAGTCAAAGGATTAATGACGGAGGGGCCCATTTGGAAAAATATTCTTTTATTTGCCCTTCCCCTGCTGCTGGGGAACTTGTTCCAGCAACTTTACAATGCGGTAGATTCCATTGTGGTAGGAAACTATATTGGCAGCAACGCATTGGCATCCGTTGGTTCCAGCGCGCCTTTGATCAATCTGCTGGTTGGTTTCTTTTCCGGCCTGGCTACCGGTGCGGGCGTTGTCATTTCCCGATGCTTCGGTG
>CALXIP010000137.1 GCA_944388395.1 uncultured Ruthenibacterium sp. | reverse complement strand
ACTGCATCCACGCGGGAATGTTCATTCATGTGAAATGTCTGGCACAGATGTGTCGCTTCCAGAATCAATTCTTTTTCCATAGACCGCTCCCGGCTTTCAAAGATATTGGGGGTTTTATGTCAGGCGCGCGCTGATCCAGCAGCCAAGTGGCCGCATAGTGCGTGTCGCTGACCTGGAACATGGGCGGCATCTCTTCGTAATCGATGGCCAGCGCATAAGGGTTGCGTTCGGCAAACGCATCGCCACGGGGCGGGTCAAGAAGCGAAGGTGGTGCGCCGGGAATGGAATACAGGGTCCCGCCGGGCTGTGCCAAAGCAGGAAGAGAAGAGAGCAGCGCCCAGGTGTAGGGATGCCTGGGATCGTAATAGATTTCTTCGGCTGTTCCGATTTCTACAATTTTTCCGGCGTACATTACGGCTACGCGGTCAGCGATTCGGGCCACCGCTCCCAGGTCGTGTGAAATAAATACGATGGAGACGCCGGTTTCATCACGTATTTTTACAAGAAGATCCAAAATTTGGGTTTCGACAGTGACATCCAAAGCAGTAGTTGGTTCATCGGCCAGCAAAAGGCTGGGCGACATAGCCAAAGCAACTGCAAGTACGCAGCGCTGACGCATGCCACCGGATAAGAAATGAGGTTGCATGTCAAAACGTGCTGCAGGGTCGTCCAGCCCGACCAGGGCAAGCGTTTGGATGGCGAGCGCCTTGGCTTCTTCCCGGCGCATCTTTTTGTGCTTTAAAATAGCCTCTGTGATCTGGCGGCCAACGGGAATGGTAGGATTCAGGGTCATCATGGGGTCCTGAAATACCATGGAAACAACATTTCCGCGAAGCGCGCGCATTTGTTTTTCGCGATAATCGGTGATGTCTTCGCCTGCGAGGAATATTTTTCCGGATTTGATTTTGGCACTGCGGGGCAAAAGTTTCATCACGCTTTGACACAGCGCGGTTTTTCCGCACCCGGATTCACCTACGATGCAGAGAATCTCACCCTGCTCTACGGCCAGATCAATTCCACGCACAGCCTGCACTTCTCCCTGTGGAGTGTCAAAACTGACGGAATAATGTTCCAGATTCAGCACATGTTTCATCGAAGTTCACCTTGCTTCAGCGCCCAAAGGCGTTTGTTTATCGGTTGATGGTCCACTCCTCAATGTTCCACATCACCCCAACAGAGTGATGCTCCAGTACACGGGTTGTGTCAAGGCCATCAACGCCTGAAATTCCTACATAATTTCCATCCAGATAGGCTACCAGGAGAATACCGGGCGCCTGTGCATACACTTCTTCAAACTGACCGTAAATTTCTTTGCGCTGATCGGGCGATTGCGTGTGACGGCCCTCGTTCAGTAAACGGTCCACTTCCGCATTGGAGTAATGCATGGTGTTGCCGCTGGCATTGCTTACAAATTGCGAGTAGATCATATCAGGATCAAACTGTGTGGCATATCCCGCGAGGAACCCGTCATATCCGGCGTTCCAGTCAAATGAGGTGACCAGTACCACTTCCATGTCCACACCGGCTTTTCGCAGCATGCTGGAGACCAGATTGGCGATGTCCACGCGTTCTTCCTCGTATTCACGGGTCTGTACAGTGAAATGAAAAGTCTGTCCGTTTCGTTCATAGAGGCCATCTGAGCCCATGACCCAGCCCAACGCTTCCATTTCCTGCGCAAAGCGCTGGAGATCGTAGGGATAAAGGTCTGCGTCAGGATTGCTCCCAAGAGGATTCAACTGGATGGGACTGTAAGCGATTTCGCCTTGTCCATTCAAAACACTGTCGATGATCGCCTGTTTGTCCAATGCGTAGTTGAGCACCCCGATGGAATCAGCGTTCTGCGCCCAGAAATCAGAGGACATATCCATGGCAACGCCGCGGTAATCTGCGGTGGAGAAATCCCAGCTTCGGTAAGCCTCATCTCCTTCAAACTGGTGGGCGTAATTGGCGTTCAGCCAGGCCAGATCTGCCTCGCCTGACCGGAGCATGGTGGCTTTGGCTGTTTCGTCTGAAACGGTGCGGTAAATAATGCGTTCGATGTTGGGCACTTTCCCGTAGTAATCTGTGTTGCGTTCCAGTTTGATCATTCCGCCGGCGGAGTCCCATTCAACAAAACGGTAGCGTCCGGTTCCGATGGGCGCCTGATTAAAGGCGCAGGTGTTCAGGTCTTCTCCCCGCAGCAAATGCTCCGGCAGGATTCCCATGGTGAAATAGTCGAGAATAGCGGCGCTGTATTGGTCAAGAGTGAACACCACGGTATAGGCATCGGGGGAATCAATGGTACGAATGTCTTCATAGTTGCTGGTGATGCTGCTGGAAAGTGTTTTGTCGCTGGTCAGCGCTTCATAGGTGAACACCACGTCCTCGGCGTCAAAGGGCTCGCCGTCATGCCAGAGAACATCCTGACGAAGATGAAATGTATAGGTGAGTGTTGACTCGTCAAAATCATAGCTTTCAGCCAGATCCGGGACGGGCTGTCCGTTGGCATCGTATTTCATCAGCCCGGAAAAAATCAGATCGGGAAGTTCCTCGTGGTTGTTCAGAAGGGGATTGATGGTACTTTCTGATTCACCGGCATATACAAGCGTATTGCTGAGATCCTCGCTTTTAGAAGTTTCGGCATTGGCGGTAGAAGTTTCGGACGTCGGTGCGCTGCATGCACAAAGACTGACACAAAGAGCAGCGGATAAAAACCATGCGAAAAATTTCTTCATATTCATTTTCCTTTCGTTGTGAGCCCGCAGTTACAGATTGCTGGGCTTGCGATTGGCAGATTTCCGGAAAAAGGAACCGATATTGGTGAGGCACATCAATGTAACGACCAGGAAGAGACCGGGAAAAACGATGACCCACCAGGTGTTGGAAAGAAGTGCCCGGTTGGCGAGTGACAGCATGCTTCCCCAGGAGATGGAAGAGATCGGAAGTCCCAGTCCAAGAAAGCTTAAAGAGGATTCAAGAGTGATACAGCTTCCGATGGAGGAAACGAGGGCAAACATCACAGGGGAAAGAAAATTGGGAATCAGGTGCTGGATGGTCACATGCAGAAAACTTCCGTTACAGCATCGGGCGTACAGTACATATTCACTGTTTCGAATTTGGCGAACTTCACTGCGGACGATTCGCGCAAGGCCAAACCATCCGGTGACGCCGATGACAATGGAAAGGGACAAAATGTCGTTGGCTTGAAAGGCTGCGGACAATATGAGCACAAACAGTAAAGAGGGAATACTGCCGCAGATTTCCGTGATGCGCATCATAATGGAATCAACACGTTCGCTTGCGGTGCCGCTGATACAGCCCCAAAGAATGCCGATGACTGCGATGATGGCAGTCCCCAGCAAACCGATCGTCAGGGAAATTCTTCCGCCGTACCAGATCATGGAATAAATGTCCCGTCCAAGAGAGTCAGTTCCGAAGAAAAATTCTTTGCCGGGGGCTTCATTCAGATTTTGAAGATAAAAATCAGTGGGGTCGTGGTTGGCAAGCTGCCCGGCAAAAATGCATCCCAAAACGATGAAAAGAAAAATGGTCATGGAAAGCAAAGGCAATCCCTTGAGACGCTGGCGCAAAGACTGCTTTTTCGGCTGCGGCTGATGAATTCGGTATTCAGAGCCGACCAGACGGAAGGAGTCGTTTACCATTTGATCACCCCGTTTCCTTTCATGCGCGGATCGATTTGTTCGTTGATAGCCTGCGCGGCGAAACTTCCGAGAAACACAAGCGCTCCGGTGATGAGAACGGAAAGCATGAGCAAATTGTAATCGTGGTACTTGGCGCTTTCGACCGCCAGATTGCCGATTCCGGGATAGGAGAACACCGCTTCCACAATGACGGTTCCGCCGGTAATATGGGGAATGGAGATGGCCATGATGCTGACGATGGTGGGGGCTACATTGCGAAGACAGTGCCGCCAAACAATCTGGCGGCGTGTCAACCCTTTGGATTTGGCCAGCAGTACGTAGTCCTTGCGAAGTTCGTCCAGAAGTTTGTTGCGAATCATATAAGCGTAGTACCACAAATGGCTTGAAAGCATTACGATCAGAGGCAGGACCAGATGCTGAATGCGGTTAAAAAGATCATTGGCCTTGCCGACATCGTACGCGCCGCTGCTGGGGAGCCAGCCCAGCTGAATGCTGAAAATCAGGATCAAAACAATTCCAAGCCAAAAGCTGGGGATATAGTATGCAACTGTGCAGATTTTGCAGATCAGGCGATCCAAAAGATCCTCTTCGTGCAGGGCGCAGAACACGGCCAAAAGTGTCGCGAAAACAAAAACCAGTATATAAGCAATCAACCCCAGCAAAAGCGTATTTCCAAGCAGTGGAGCAATTACTTGCAAAGCCGGCATTTTGTACTTCAGCGAAATTCCAAAATCTCCATGGAGAGCATGAAGAAACCACTGGACGTATTGAACCACCAGTCCCTGGTCCAGTCCAAGCCGCGCACGTGCGGCGGCTTGTTCCGAGGCCGTCATTTGTTCCAGCGCATCGCCGTAAAAGGACTGAAGAGGATCACCCGGAGCCAATCGTGCCAGCGCAAAGACAACAAAGGATAAAATGAACATTGCTGCCAGAAAAAGCAGAAGGTTCTTTCCGATTGCTTTTCCCAAATGCTGCACGTCAATCGCTCCTTCATTGTGCTGGACAAAAGAAAAAATCCGCTGTGAGCACTGTGGGACGTGCGTACAGCGGACTTCAGTCCGTGTGTTCATTGCTTCAGCCGTTTTGCATAAAAGAATGGAAGACAGCAGATTTCAATCTGCATTTTGCCGCTCCATGCGGACAAGCCAGTTCTTTCCCAATAAGAATACATCGTATCGTTTAATTTGGGAAGCCCCATGGGGGGATATGGCGTGCTTTTCTGACAGCAGAAAGTGAGGGAAAGGGGCGGTTCTTGACAGACCTTATGCATTTTCGTACAATAGGCACACAATCGGAGGTGGTTTCGTGGGAAATCAAACGCGGCAAAGCCCGCAGCCGGAAATGCTGGCAGAACATGGGCATCATCATTCTCACACACAGACAAAGGCGGTGGTGAACCGGCTTTCCCGTGCGATTGGACATCTGGAGTCAGTCAAACGCATGGTGGAAAATGAACAGGACTGCGCAGAAGTGTTGATCCAGCTGGCGGCAGTTCGGGCTGCTTTGAACAATACGGGAAAAATTCTATTAAAAGACCACATTGAGCATTGTTTGGTCGAGGCTGTTGAAAATGAGGATATGGCGTCGATCGATCGATTGAATAAAGCAATCGAACTTTTTTTGAAATGAGAAGAGCCCTCTTGAAGCAAAGGACTTCAAGAGGGCTCTGATAGTTTTATAAAAAACAAAAACAGCCTTTCCGATTGGAAAGACTGTTTTTATGGAGCTGCTAAGCAGATTTGAACTGCTGACCTCATCCTTACCAAGGATGCGCTCTACCGACTGAGCTATAGCAGCAAATGGCGACCCGGATGAGGCTCGAACTCACGACCTCTAGCGTGACAGGCT
>CALXIP010000136.1 GCA_944388395.1 uncultured Ruthenibacterium sp. | reverse complement strand
AATGCGAATACATCAAGGGCGGGCATCTGCGTTCTCTGGATATGGGCACCGGCTGTGTAGTCATGGAGCTCAATCTGCAGGAGGATATCTTTTACAAAATCCTCAGCGAGGAAACCGGTTTGGATGTATTTGATGAAGCAAGCCTGATGCCCTGTATTGTCAATTTGGCGAATATTCGTCGCAAGTATGAAAAAATCGAAAGTGCGCTGGAAGAAGTCAATGCGACGGGATACGGGATTGTACTGCCGTCCATGGATGAATTGCGGCTGGAGGAGCCGGAGATTATGCGGCAGGGGGGACGCTACGGCGTGCGCCTGCGCGCAAGCGCACCGTCCATTCACATGATGCGGGCGGATATCGCCACAGAGGTGGCGCCCATTGTGGGCACGGAAAAGCAGTCAGAAGAGCTGGTGACCAGTCTTTTATCTGATTTTGAAGCCGAGCCTTTGAAAATCTGGCAGAGCAATATCTTTGGAAAAAGCCTGCATGAGCTGGTCAATGAAGGGGTGCAGAACAAGCTGCTCAACATGCCTCCGGAAGCCAGGCAGCGCATTCAGCAAACATTGGAGCGCGTGATCAACGAAGGCTGTTCGGGCCTGATCTGCATCATTCTCTGACGCTTGACAAACCGAAGCGAACACAGTATTCTTATATACATAAATGCTGTGAAAAAGAGGTTGCTTTTGCATCAGTGCCTTTACAAGAGAGCCGGGCGGGTGGAAACCGGCAGACACGCGAAAGCATGGTCGCTTTGGAGCAGAAACGGTGAACTTTGCACAGCCGTTTTCGTATCTCTGCGTTAAAGGGTTTGAGTGGGCTTATACAAAGCCAAAATGGGTGGTACCGCGGTTTTCAGCCGTCCCATGTGATTTTCACATGGGACGGCTTTTATTTTTAAAAAGGGGGCATGGCATGCAGCAGAAGGAGCGGTTTGGCTGGCTGGACATTATGAAACTGATCGGCGTCTATTTCGTTTACCTCGCGCACACAGACGGAATGGGACGTTTTGGCATATTGGCGCAGAATACTGCACTTGGGATTTTATTCTTTGCATCCGGCTTTTCTGCCGGCAGAAGAAAGGACAAGCCCTTGGGCGCGTTTGTGGCAGAAAAAGCCAAACGAATCTTGATTCCCTATTTTGCGTTCAGTTTTTTGGCACTGGCGCTGAAAGCCTTCGTGCTGGAGCTTCCTCAAGGGGAAATCATTGATATTGTACGTCGGATTTTCCGCGCAATGCGAAACGACGTGGCGTTTCCGGCTTTGTGGTTCTTGCCGTGCCTGTTCCTGATGAGCATTTATTATCAGGTTTTGATGAAGTGGATTCGAAAAAAGCCGCTGCTGCTTGCGGCAAGCCTTTTGATTTCGTGCCTGGTCAAGTTTACCAACGAAGGACCGTATCTGCCTTGGGGCATCGAACTGGCGGGCCGTTTTCTGATTTATTATTCTTTGGGCGACTGTGCCAGCGTGTGCTATCAAAAATGGAGGCAGACCAGTCCGCGTCTTTGGCTGAAAATTCTTCTCGGCGGATTGACACTGGTCAATTTTTATGTTTTCTATACGGATTTCTACTTTGGAAGAGGGTATTTCCCGAGTCTGTTCGGAATAGAAGAGATGAGTTTCAATCTGTCTGCGGTCATGACGTTTTTACTGGAGATCAATGGGATCTGGTGTGCCATGGCGGTTGCGCTGGTGCTTCAGGCGGTGCCGGGCCTGTGCCGGGCCGGACGGCATACTCTGGCGTTCTGCGGTGCGGAGAGCATCGTGAAGTTGCTGGTTCCGCTGGCGTTTGAGGCGCTGGGCTTTTCGCTTACCGAAACAGGCGGCGCGGCAATGCTTTTGCAGGAAGTGTTTATGATGCTTGCTGCGTATTATCTGATTGCTTTGCCTGCATCACGGTATTTCCCGTGGATGCTTGGAACTTTTGAAACCAAGAGGAAGGATGAGAGGACATCAGTATGAAACAGCTTGATAAAATCTATGATCCGGGTTCTGTGGAAGATCGCCTGTATTCCAAATGGGTGGACAGCGGTTATTTCCACACCCAGCGTGATCCCGAAAAGAAACCGTATACCATTGTAATGCCGCCGCCCAACATTACAGGACAGCTGCATATGGGACACGCGATGGACGAGACTTGGCAGGATATTCTGATTCGTTACAAACGGATGCAGGGATATGCCGCGCTGTGGGTGCCCGGTACCGACCATGCGTCGATTGCCACAGAAGCGAAAATCGTGGCGAAAATGAAAGAAGAAGGCCTGACCAAGCAGGACCTCGGCCGCGAAAAGTTTTTGGAGCGCGCCTGGGACTGGAAAAAGCAGTACGGCGGACGCATTGTGGAACAGTTGAAGAAACTCGGATGTTCCTGCGACTGGAAGCGGGAACGCTTTACGATGGATGAAGGTTGCTCACGTGCGGTTCTGAAGGTCTTTAAAAAGCTGTACGACGAGGGCCTGATTTATCGCGGAGAGCGCATTATCAACTGGTGCCCGCACTGCAAGACCTCCATTTCGGATGCAGAGGTGGAGTATGAAGATCAGCAGAGCTTTTTCTGGCATCTGAAATATCCGATTGTGGGAACCGACGAGTACTTGGAACTGGCGACCACGCGCCCGGAGACGATGCTGGGTGATACTGCGGTGGCGGTGCATCCCGATGACGAACGCTACCGCCATCTGCATGGCAAAAAGGTTATTTTGCCGTTGGTCAACAAGGAAATCCCCATTGTCTGCGATGAATACGTAGATATGGAATTTGGAACAGGCGTTGTAAAAATTACGCCTGCACACGACCCGAACGACTTTGAAGTGGGCCGTCGGCATAATCTGCCGATCATTAAGGTGTTGACGGATGACGCGCATATGACCGATGATTGCGGAAAATATGCCGGAATGGATCGTTATGAGGCACGTAAGGCCATCGTAGCCGATTTGGAAGCGGGCGGTTATCTGGCGTCCATTGAGCCGCATCCCCATAACGTGGGAACGTGCTATCGCTGCGGAACCACGGTGGAGCCCATGGTGTCCAAGCAGTGGTTTGTGAAGATGGTGCCTCTGGCAGGTCCTGCAATCGAAGCAGTGCGGGATGGTCGCATCAAATTTGTGCCCGAGCGTTTTGACAAGAACTATTATTTCTGGATGGAGAATACCC
Organism: uncultured Ruthenibacterium sp.; assembly: GCA_944388395.1. Lineage (GTDB taxonomy): Bacteria > Bacillota > Clostridia > Oscillospirales > Ruminococcaceae > Ruthenibacterium > Ruthenibacterium komagatae. The sequence continues at coordinate 4,591 of CALXIP010000136.1, read as the reverse complement.
GTGACTGGTGCATCAGCCGTCAGCTGTGGTGGGGCCATCGGATTCCGGCCTACTACTGCGATGACTGCGGGGAAATCACGGTTTCTGCGGAACCGCTGACAGTCTGCCCGAAGTGCGGCAAGCCGGTTCATCAGGATGAAGATACGCTGGACACCTGGTTCTCTTCCGCACTGTGGCCGTTTTCCACCCTGGGGTGGCCGGAAGAAACGGAAGATTTGAAATATTTCTATCCGACCAATACACTGGTCACCGGATACGACATTATTACGTTCTGGGTCAGCCGCATGATTTTCTCCGGATTGACGTATACCGATCAGGTTCCGTTCAATACGGTCCTCATTCATGGCCTTGTTCGTGATGCGCAGGGACGAAAAATGTCCAAAAGTCTGGGCAACGGCATTGATCCGCTGGAGGTCATCAAAGATTACGGCGCGGACGCATTGCGTCTGACGCTGGTGCTTGGCTCCACTCCGGGCAACGATATGCGGTTCTCGGACGAAAAGGTGAAAGCAAGCCGCAACTTCGCCAATAAGCTTTGGAATGCTGCGCGCTTTGTAATGATGAATCTGCCCGAAGATTTCCAGCCGGGTGATCCCGCTACGCTGACCATGGCGGACAAATGGATCTTGTCCCGCTTTAATACGCTGGTCAAAAACGTGTCGGAAAATCTGGATAAGTTTGAACTGGGTCTCGCAGCTCAAAAAGTGCAGGATTTCATTTGGGATGTTTATTGCGATTGGTACATCGAGATCGCCAAGCTGCGCTTGAACTCGGAAGACGAGCAGGAGGCAGATTCCGCACGCAAATTGCTCGTGAGCATTCTGGTAGGGGCTTTGAAGTTGCTGCATCCGTTTATGCCCTTTATCACAGAAGAGATTTATACAGCGCTGCCTGGTACCGGGGAAACTCTGGTGACAGAGAGCTGGCCGGTGTACGATGAGGCGCAGTGCTATGCGGCTGAGGAACAGAGCTTTGAAAAAGTGATGGATTTGATCAAGGCGGTTCGCGCAGTGCGCAATGATATGGGCGTGCACCCCACAAAGCGTACGACGATGATCATCGAAACGTCGGATGCGGCTCCTTTTGAAGCAGGAAAGAGCTATCTTGCAAAATTCGCTTTTGCAAACGAAGTCCACTTTACGCCTGCGTATGAGGGTGAGACCAAAGGTGTCGTTCAGGTCGTTACACATGCCGCACGTGCGTTTATTCCCATGATGGAACTGATTGACCGCGAGAAAGAGCTGGCGCGTTTGAATAAGGAAAAGGCGCAGTGTGAAAAAGATCTGGCTTCTCTCCAGGCGAAACTGTCCAATGAGGGATTTGTCAGCAAGGCTCCTGAAAAAGTGGTCAACGACATCCGTGCAAAACATGCTGCCGCTGTGGACAAGCTGGCAAAAATTGAAGAGTCTTTGAAGGCTTTGGCGTAAAAAGAAGAAAGGGCAGCCCCTCTGGCTGCCCTTTCCGGCTTTGCGCTCGCAGGAGGGTATAAGATGGATTATTTACAGGCGGTGGAATGGGTGCATGGGCTCCCGCGGATTGCAGGACATTGCGGAGTAGAAAATACCGGACTTCTTCTGGAAAAACTGGGCCATCCGGAAAAAGATTTGCGCTTCATTCATGTGGCAGGAACCAACGGGAAGGGCAGCGTTACAGTGATGCTGGCCAGTGTTTTAAAAGAAGCAGGGTATAAAGTGGGCTGCAATATCAGTCCCTATGTTTTGGACTTTCGGGAGCGCTTCCTGCTCAATGGCGAAATGATCCAAGAAGAAGTTCTGGCGCGGTATCTGACCCGGGTTCGTGAAGCAATGGAAGAACTGCAGGCAGAGGGCTGGGACAGCATCGTGGAGTTTGATGCGGTCACCACGGCAGCTCTTTTGTGGTATGCGGAAGAGAAGTGCGATATTGTCTGCCTGGAGACAGGTTTGGGCGGTCGTCTGGATTCCACCAATGCGGTTCAAAATACGCTGGTGGCGTGCATTACGGCAATTGGAAAAGACCACACGGAATTGCTGGGAGATACCTACGAAAAAATTGCCTTTGAAAAGTGCGGCATTTTAAAAAATCATTGCGCAGTGGTCGTTTATCCGGTTCAGCCGCAAGAGGCAATGGATGAAATTGTGGTCCGGGCGCAAAAGGCGAATTGCTCGCAAATGGTTGTGCCGGAATTGCAGGATTTTTATTTCTACAAAGGGCGTCCTTTTGAAAATCGGATTAACTACGGTGGATATGACTTGCAGATACCGTTTCCAGGAAAACACCAGGCTTACAATGCATCGGTAGTGGTGGAAGCGGCAATTGCTCTTACAGACAAAGGGCTGGATGTTCCAGATGATGCGATAATCGAGGGAATCAGAAAGGCGCGGTTCCCCGCCAGAATTGAGATTCTGTCGCAAAACCCGTTGATCATTCTTGATGGCGCGCATAATGTGGACGGGGCAAAGGCTTTGGCGGATACGCTTCATACTGCGAAGGTGCAGGATCTGACAGCTGTAATAGGCATTCTGAATGGAAAAGGTGCAGATCAGATGCTGCAGATTTTGAGCCCGTATATTCGAAAGCTGTATACGGTTACTCCCGACAGTCCCAGAGCGATTACAGCGCAGCAGCTGGCAGAGATTGCTCGAAGGTTCTATTCAGATGTGACGCCGGTTTCTACGGTGCCGCAGGCTTTGCAGATGGCGCGGTCAGAAATGGAGAATGGTCTGCTGGTATGCGGAAGCCTTTATCTTGCTTCGGAAGCAAGAAAAGTTTTTGTGCGCTGAACGACGCTTTTTAACAAAAAATATAAGGCATATTGCGTATGCTTAATGCATAGGCGATATGCCTTTTTCTTTTGTCAAAGGAGCTTTGTATTATGACACAGGTAATCATCTGCGAAGACGGCGAAAACATGACGGCGATGCTGTCTGGAGAGATTGACCATCACTGGGCTGCCATTTTGCGTGAGCAGATCGACGAACGGGTGCGGGCGGCATCCCCGAAGACTTTGACCCTGGATTTTTCGGGCGTGACTTTTATGGATTCTTCAGGAATCGGTCTGATTTTAGGACGTCATCGCTTGATTAATTCTCTGGGCGGCATCGTAGTTGTTCAAAAAGCACCCCGAGAAATTCAGCGAATGCTTTCACTCGCGGAAATCGAATCAAAAGAATGAGAGGTACAGGGATATGAAACCAATCAATACTGTAAAATTTACTTTCCCGAGCCGTAGCGTCAATGAGGGGTTTGCGCGCAGTGCGGTAGCTGCTTTTGCTGCACAGGCCGACCCTACACTGGATCAGCTGGCAGATATCAAAACGGCTGTTTCGGAGGCTGTGACCAATTGTATCGTTCACGCCTATCGCGACACCATTGGGCTGATCGCCGTGACGGTCTCTTTTTATGAAGAAAATGAACTGCGCATTATTGTTGCGGATAAAGGGTGCGGTATTGAAGATGTGCAGCAGGCAATGCAGCCGTTGTTTACCACAGGCGGAGAGGAGCGTGCCGGGCTTGGATTTGCAGTTATGGAAAGTTTTATGGATCAAATCAAAGTGAGTTCAAAACCGGGCAGAGGAACGCGTGTAACGTTGGTGAAAAAACTGGGCTCCCGCTAAAAAGGTACATAACTAGGGAAAGCGGGGATTCTATGCCAGTTACAGTTGGAACACGGGCGGAGTTTATTGAAAACAATCTTGGATTGGTGCATTCCTGTGCAGGGCGTTTTAAGGGGCGCGGTATTGAGTACGATGATTTGTACGCGGCCGGATGCATGGGGCTGATTAAGGCATATGACGGTTTTGACGAGAGCAGAGGACTTTGTTTTTCTACGTATGCTGTGCCAGTTATTCTGGGGGAGATCAAAAAGCTGTTTCGAGATGGCGGTTCAGTAAAAGTCAGTCGTTCTTTGAAAGAATTGGGGATTAAAGTAAATGCCGTTCGCGAAAAGTGTTTGAAGCAAACCGGGCAGGAACCGACAGTATCAGAAATTGCAAAACGATTGGATGTCACGCCGGAACAAGTGGCAGATGCCATGAGTGCCTCTCTGCCGGCGCTTTCTCTTACACCCGTAACAGATGAGGACGGTAATAAAGAGTTTGACATTCCGCAAGAGAGCTGTGAGGAAGCGCTGACGGACAAACTCAGTTTAAAGAGTGTATTAAATACACTTACAAAGGAAGAAAGAATGTTGATCTACCTTCGCTTTTTCCAAAACAAAACCCAAAGCGAAACGGCAAAAGTACTTGGCACAACACAGGTGCAAATCTCACGAAGAGAACGAAAACTTCTGCAGAGAATGCGCGAAAAACTTTTAGAATAAATTTGAAAATTCATATTGACATTCTTCGACAGCGGTGGTAATATATAAAAACCGTCACAGATGTAGACGGGCCACGAGAGAGCGAAAAGCCGACCGAAAAGGCACAAAAAAAGTTCTTGACAAAAGGACAAGAGAGTGCTAAAATAGGCAAGCTGCTCCGAAGTGACGGCTCAAAAAAATATCGAAAAAAGTTCTTGACAAACGGAACCGAATGAGATATAATAAATGAGCTGTCCGGGAGGACGCTAAGGACCTTGAAAATTAAACAATATCAAGAAGCTTAACGGAACC
>CALXIP010000135.1 GCA_944388395.1 uncultured Ruthenibacterium sp. | reverse complement strand
ATGGGAAAAGTTTGCGATAGTTGGAAGTTCGATAGCGCGTATCGATCAAAAGAAGGACGCCGCGGTCTGTTTCCGTTCGAATAACGCGTCCGGCGGCTTGCAAAACTTTGTTCATACCGGGATATTGATACGCATATGCAAATCCTTCGCCCAAGGTTTCTTCATAGTAAAGCCGGAGAGCATCTTGCCGAGCCCCAATCTGTGGGAGCCCGACTCCAACAATTACACAGCCGACCAGTCGTTTCCCCGGCAAATCGATTCCCTCAGAAAAAATACCACCCAGAACGCAAAAACCGAGAAAAGAGCTTTCCGCTGTAAAATGCGAAAGGAAGGCTTCTTTTTCGCTTTCTTCCATGGAAGGCTGTTGTGCAATAACATTTAAATGAGGAAAAAGTGACTGGAATCGTTCACGCACCTCTGCCAGATAGCGGTGAGATGGGAAGAAGATAAAGTAGTTTCCCCGATGTGCCTCTGCACAGGTCGCAATCATTTCACAAACTGCATCTATGCTTGCGTGCCGGTCCGCGTATTTGGTGCTGATGGAATCGGCGCTCAAAAGGCAAAGATTTTCCTTGGGGAAAGGACTTTCCAGAAGGATTCGTTTGGAATCGTCTCCACCTCCCAGTGTCTGTATAAAATAGTCGACTGGTGTCAACGTTGCGCTGAACAGAATACTGGCTCGTCCCAGCTTCATAGATTCATCCAAAAAAGTTGATGGATCGAGGCACAGAAGTTCCAGAGATATTTCTGTTCCCGAGAGTGTCAGCAGAGAAGTGAAGTGTTCATCGTAAAGTTCCCAAATTTTCAAGAAAAAGCGGACATCAAAATACAGCTGCAAAATTGTGTCGTGCAATGCGCCTTCCCGATGTTCTTCCAGCCATTCCTCTGCGGCGGAAGAGAATGCGGGAAGAGCACGGGCAATTTCCACTTTGCCTTCCTTGCAAAGGAGAAAACGCTCCTCGCTTTCCTGAATTTGCTGGCGCAAAGAAATCCACTCACGATTCAGTTTTAAAAGTGCGCTTTTCAGTTTTCCACCGCCTTTTCCCAGCGCTTTTTTGGCTTCCCAAAAGTCGGATTTGCATAAGCGGGCAGAGTACATGTTTCGGGCGCGATCGACCAGATTGTGTGCTTCATCAACCAGAAAAATAAAGTCGCCGCCATCTGTAAAAAAGCGTTTCAAACTGACAACGGGATCAAAGAGGTAATTGTAATCGCAGATGATGCAGTCGCACCAGTTAGACAGGTCCAGCGCAAGCTCAAAAGGACACAGTGCGTTTTCTTGCGCGAAAGAAAGGATGTTTTCTCTTGTAAAGGCATCTTCGCAGGACAGAAACCGGAACAGTGCGTCGTTGATGCGATCGTAATAGCCGTTGGCAAGAGGACAGACCTCTGGTGTGCATTCGCGATTCTCCATGGGACAGATTTTATCTTTGGCGGTGAGTGTCAGCGTTTTGACATGCAAACCGGGCGAGTGATCGCGCAGGCGGTGCAATGCGTCTTCTGCTGCTTGCCGTGTAATGGTTTTTGCTGTCAGATAAAAAATGCGCTCCCCGTGCTCCTCGCCCAGAGCCTTTAATGCGGGAAACAGAGTGGACATGGTCTTTCCGATTCCGGTAGGTGCGGCAGCGAACAGCCGGCTTTTTTCGCAAATAGTCAGGTAGACGGCACGTGCGAGCCGGTATTGTCCGGGACGGTAGTCAGAAAACGGAAAAGTAAGCGATTTTAAGCTTTCATTGCGTTGGATGCGCCACTGCTGTTCCAGTTTGGCCCAAGGCGTATAAAGATGAAGCGTATCAGCAAGAAAATCCTGGAGCTGCGTTTTGGAAAAATATCTTCGATGACGTACGATCTCAGAAGTGTCGACTTGATAATAAGTCAGCTGAATCATAACACCATCCAGCTGCTTCTCCTCGCAAAGGAATGTGCCGTAGCATTTCGCCTGCGCCCAATGCATGGGATTAAAATCTTCGGTCAAAAGTTCCGTGGGTGCGGTTGTGGTTTTAATTTCATCGACTACGTAAAATTCCTCTTCCTCAATCACTCCGTCGGCCCGCCCTTCCAGCAGATAGTGGATTCCGTCCACCTGACGGGAAGAGCGGAAAAACACTTCCGCATGATATTGTTGGCTTGCAGCTTTTTGAAGCTTTCGATGAATGCGGCTTCCTTCGTTGGCGCGGTCAAATCCGGAAAAACGGCTGTCGATACTGCCGCAGCGCAGTACAAATTCTATAAGGCTCCGAACAGATAATCTGACTTCTTCCATGACTACATCTCCAAGGTGAAAACCGCATTTGCGCGTACTTTTTCTTTAAGCATACCATGCGGTGAACGGGGCGGCAAGAAAACTTTTTCTTTTTCAGAAAAAGTGTTTGACAATTGAACAACATTTCGTTATAATGGACCACAATAACACCAAATGCAGTGACGGAAAGCAGTAGCATGTCCACCTGTATTCAAGAGAGCCGCCGGCGGTGTAAGTGCGGTATACAGACCATGTGAATCTCGTTCCATAGCAGCTTTGTCGAACGCTTTTAGCCAGTAGGGAAAGACGGATGCCACCGTTATCGGGCGGGCGCGTGTCTGGGCGCGCAGTGAGCGGCTGTCGAAAGGCAGCAAGCAGAGTGGTACCGCAGAGTGCTTTAACGGCCTTTGTCTCTGATTGTAAGGAGACATGGGCTTTTTTATTTTGTAAGAGGGGGGCGTATCTGATGTTATTGACAGGCGCGGATATTTTTGCAGAAGTTTTGGTGGAACAGGGAGTAGATACGCTGTTTGGTTATCCAGGCGGCGCGGTGCTGAACCTTTATGATTCACTGTACCATTATCGTGATAAGATTCACCACGTAATGACGGCGCATGAACAGGGGGCTGCACATGCAGCGGATGGATATGCCCGAGCTACCGGTAAGACCGGTGTGGTTCTGGCCACCAGCGGACCGGGCGCCACAAATTTAGTGACCGGAATTGCCACGGCGTATATGGACAGCATCCCTATGGTGGCGATCACAGGAAACGTGGGAACGTCTTTGATCGGACGTGACAGTTTTCAGGAGGTTTATATTACCGGTATTACCATGCCGATCACCAAACATAATTTTGTAGTAAGAAAAGTAGACGAGTTGGCCGACATTCTGCGGGATGCATTCCGCATTGCTCAAACTGGGCGAAAAGGACCGGTACTGGTGGATATCCCGAAGGATGTAACATCGGCCAAGGCGGAATTTGTGCCGAAAAAGCCCCAAATTCCGGAGATGCATACTTATATTGAGCAGAAGGATTTGGAACAGGCAGCAGAGATGATCAATGCGGCGGAGCGCCCTGTGATTTATTTCGGCGGCGGCGTGTCGGCGTCTCAGGCTGGCGAAGAACTGCTGGAACTTGCCCGCAAGGCGGAAATCCCGGCGGCATATACCATTATGGCGGCGGGAGTACTTGGATATGGTGATCCGCTGAATATGGGCCTTCTGGGAATGCATGGAAATCGAACAACCAACTGGGCAGTCAACGAAGCAGACTTGGTTTTGGCAATTGGAACACGTTTCTCAGACCGTGTTGCATTGAATCCTGACCAGTTTGCCAAGAGGGCCAAGATTCTTCAAATTGATATCGATCCGAGTGAAATTAACAAAAATGTGGAAGTGGATCACAGCCTGGTGGGAGATGTAAAACAAGTCCTCCAGCAGTTGCTGCCTTTGGTGAAACCGGCAAAACATCCCGACTGGATGGCATTGGTGCAATCCTGGCAGGCGCAGGATTATCATCCGAAAAACAGTTCTACCCGGATCACTCCGCACCAGCTGATTGGGAAAATTTGTGAACTGGCGGGTCCGGATGCCGTTTATGTCACGGATGTGGGACAGCATCAGATGTGGGCGGCTCAATATATCCGGCATATTCGTCCCCGCAGTTTTCTGACCAGCGGCGGTTTGGGGACCATGGGCTTCGGATACGGTGCGGCAATCGGCGCAAAATTGGCTGTAGGCGATCGTCCTGTGATTCATTTGACAGGTGACGGTTCCTTCCATATGAATCTGAATGAAGCATGCACTGCAGTCAGTTATGATCTGCCGATTATTACTGTGATCTTTAACAATACGGTTTTGGGAATGGTTCGTCAGTGGCAGACTGCTTTCTATGAGAAACGATATTCCAGCACCGATCCGCACCGTAAAACCAATTATGTAAAACTGGCCGAGGGATTTGGTGCAAAAGGATATCACTGCGAAAGCGTAGCTGAATTTGCACAGGCTTTCGAGCAGGCACTGAAAAGCAAAGGCCCTGTATGGATTGAATGTGTGATTGACAAAGATGAGAAGGTTCTTCCCATGATTCCGGCGGGCGGTACCATCGAAGACATGATTATGGATTAAAGGGAGGCGGTAAGATGCAGAAGGAAGTATTGAGTATTTTGGTAGACAACCATTCCGGCGTATTGACACGCGTCGCTTCACTGTTCGGCCGCCGCGGCTTTAACATTGACAGCTTGACCGTATCCACGACCGATGACCCGAAGACGTCCCGTATTACGATTGTGGTCCATGACGATGCCAAGGTTTTGGAGCAGATTATCAAACAGACGGCGCGTCTGGAAGAGACACAGCAGATCTTTTCTTTGGATGCTTCACACAGCTTGCTGCGGGAGTTGCTGCTTGTAAAAATTGAAGCAGATGAAAAAAACCGTACAGAAGTACGTGAGATTGCAGAGATTTACAAAGCCAAAATTATTGATTTGTCTCGGGAAAGCATGGTCATGGAATTGACTGGAGAACCGGATAAAATCGACGGTTTTCTGGACGTGCTCTCTCCGTACAAAATTTTGGAGATGTGCCGTACAGGCGTCACGGCATTGGAGCGCGGCGGGATTCAGAAGCATCCGCGCGTGAAATAAGTATCTTCCGGTACGGGAAACCGTGCCCTTTGGTAAAAAATTTAAAATAGAGGAGTAATGCGTTATGATCAAGAAGTACTATGACAGTGACTGCAACCTGAGTCTGCTGGATGGCAAGACGGTCGCGGTAATCGGCTTTGGCAGCCAGGGACATGCACATTCCATGAACCTGGCCGAAAGTGGCGTAAACGTGGTTGTCGGCTTGCGCAAAGGCAGCGGCCACTGGGACAAGGCGGCAAGCTTCGCACAGACTCACGAGAACTTCAAAGTAATGGAAATTGAAGAGGCCGCAAAGGCTGGCGACATTGTGATGATGCTGGTGCCGGACGAACTGGCTGCTGACATTTACAACAAGCAGGTCGCTCCTTATATGGAAGAGGGTAACGTCCTGATGTTCGCGCACGGCTTCAACATTCATTTCAATTTTGTGCAGCCGGCTAAAAACCTGGATGTTATCATGGTTGCTCCCAAAGGCCCCGGCCACACGGTCCGTAGCCAGTATGTGGAGGGCAAAGGCGTTCCCAGCCTGATTGCTGTACATCAGGATTATTCTGGAAAAGCAAAAGATATTGCCTTGGCGTATGCTTGTGGTATTGGTGCAGGCCGTGCAGGTATTTTGGAAACCAGCTTCCGTGAGGAGACAGAGACGGACCTGTTCGGTGAGCAGGCAGTTCTGTGCGGCGGTGTATGCGAACTGATGCATGCCGGCTTTGACACGCTGGTAGAAGCTGGCTATGAGCCGGAAATGGCTTATTTTGAGTGCATCCATGAGATGAAGCTGATCGTTGATTTGATCAACGAGGGCGGCTTCGGCAAAATGCGGTATTCCATTTCCAACACTGCGGAATATGGCGATTATCGTACCGGCAAGCGCCTGATTACGGAAGAGACCCGCAAGGAGATGAAGCAGGTTCTTACCGAAATTCAGGATGGCACATTTGCCAGTGAATTTATGCAGGAAATGAGCTCGGCGGGCGGCCGCAAAGCGAAATTCCTGGCGACCCGCCGTCGCGAGGCGGAGCATCCGGTGGAAGGCGTCGGCGCTGAACTGCGCAAGATGATGAGCTGGCTGCACAAATAAGCGACTCAAAAAAGAAACAGGCAGCGGTTCTCTTCCGCTGCCTGTTTCTTTATATGTTTCCTGGTGATTCAAAGACCGCCTGCCCGAAAGCGGGCAGGCGGTCAGGATTCAGGTCAAGTGTTTTCCCGTGCTTTCAGCTGTTCAATGAATTGCTTGGCAGTGCGCGGGCTTCTGCCGCCGGCACGAAGAGCAAAGGTTTCTGCCTGTGCCAGCAGTTGGTCTTTGGGCACTGAGAGGTCATACAGCACGGCAAGATTTTCTACGATGTGTTGGTACAGTGTTTTATCGGGGCGCGAGAAGGTAACAGTAAGGCCAAATCGTGCAGATAAGCTGAGCAATTCCTGCATGGTATCTGCCAGATGAATCTCGTCACCATCCCGATCGGCAAAACTTTCCTTGATTAGATGACGGCGGTTGGATGTAGCGTAAATAGCAAGGTTTTTACCCCGGCTTGAAACGCTTCCTTCCAAAATCGCCTTCAAAGCAGAAAAGTCATTGTCGTTTGAGGAGAAACTGAGGTCGTCAATGAACAGAATAAATTTGAGAGGATTTAGGCTCAATCGTTCTACAATGTCCGGGATCTGGTACAATTGAGCTTTTTTTACTTCGATCAGACGCAGGCCCTCAGACGCAAATTCGTTGGCGATTGCTTTAACGGTACTGCTTTTGCCGGTCCCGGCATCTCCGTACAGGAGAACATTGCTGGCGGGTTTCCCGGCCAACAGTGCGCGGGTGTTGGCAATAACCTGGCTGCGTTCCTGTTCGTAGCCGGAAAGCTGGGCAAGTGATTGAGGGTCGGGATGTTTGACGGGCACCAGCTCGCCGTTGTTGACGGTGAAGACATGGTGGCGGGCAAATATTCCATAGCCGCGCTGCGGCAAATCTTTCAAGCGCTGATGATAGGTAGCAGCAAAAGGAATGGTGTGTGTAGACCAGAGGGCTGGTTTGTCTTCCAATGGGACTTGCTCAGGAGAAAAAAGAGATAATTCCTGCAAGAAGTCAAGTTCCCAGTCCAGACAATCCTGCAGCGCTTTGTCGGCCGAAAGGTTTTGACAGTAAGCATGAATATAGAGGTTTTCATCCTCTAACACACTGTCCATCAAGAATTGACTCCAATCGGTTGTATGTGTGAATAAGGCTGCGGTAAACGCTCCGTATGCATCAGCCAGTTTTAATGTGTTTTCAGAAGGAGCACACAAAAGAACGTCCAGTTTTTGAATGACGGGATTTTGCAGGAGATTTCGGAAAATCACCAAACTGTGGAGCTTGGTTTGAAGCACTTCACTGGTCATGGAAAACCCTCTTTTCAAATACTTTTTATCAGTATACAGCAAAAACTGTCGTGTTCGCAATGTTTTTGCTTGGCAAAGTATCGGCGAAGTGCTAAAATATTTCTTATATTGCGAAAGAGTGGGAGTGGAAGACTATGCTGACGCTGGATAAAATTTACCATGCAGCCTACGTTTTGAAAAAAATTGCGCGAAAAACGGACATGATTGCTGCGCCATTATTGAATACAGAGAGCAATATTTTTTTGAAAACGGAAAATTTACAGGTGACGGGCAGTTTTAAGGTGCGCGGTGCCTATTACAAAATCAGCCAATTGAGCGAAGAGGAAAAAAGTAAGGGTGTCATTGCATCCAGCGCGGGAAACCATGCGCAGGGCGTGGCGCTGGCTGCGCAGGAGAACAAGATTCCCTGCACAATTTGCATGCCGGATGGTGCGCCCATCAGCAAGGTGGAAGCGACAAAATCCTACGGTGCGAAAGTATGTCTTGTAAAAGGGGCATACGATGAGGCATATGAATATGCCTGTAAATTGCAAAAGGAAAAAGGATATACATTTATTCATCCGTTTGATGATGATGAAGTAATTGCAGGTCAGGGAACCGTTGGCCTTGAAATTCTGGATCAGTTGCCGGATGTGGATGTGGTGCTGGTTCCGGTAGGCGGCGGCGGTCTGATCAGCGGCGTTGCCTATGCAATCAAACACTTGCGCCCGGAGTGCAAGGTATATGGCGTTCAGTCGGCGGGGGCTCCCAGCATGAAGGAGTCCATGGAACAGCATCAGATGCTCACACTGGACAGCGTTTCGACATTTGCTGATGGAATTGCGGTAAAACATCCGGGCGATTTGACATATGAGCTGGTCAATCAGTATGTAGACGGAATCGTTACCGTAACAGATGATGAGACGGCAGCGGCCGTTCTCGCGCTGATTGAACGCCAGAAACTGATTGCAGAAGGCGCTGGTGCGGTTGCTGTGGCTGCAGCTATGTATAATAAGGTGGATATCAAAGGCAAGAAGACAGTTTGCCTGCTGAGCGGCGGAAACATTGATGTAAATATCCTCAGTCGTGTTATCGCACGCGGCCTTATGATGGCAGGCCGTTCCAGCACGCTGACCATTGCTTTGGAGGACAAACCCGGCCAGTTGCAGGGAGTCAGTGAGGTCATCAGTCGCTGCGGCGGAAACGTAGTCAGTGTTCATTACAGCCAGGCGGATACCAATATGCGCATCACCAGCTGCTACCTTCATATTGGAATGGAAACCCGAGACCATGCACAAGTGGAACAAATCAAGCAGGAATTGGCAAAAGCGGGCTTCAACATTGTCCAGACGGTGAACGGATGAAAAAATCCCCGGGGAGTATCCCGGGGATTTTTTAAAGGGAAGAAAGAATCGTTTTTTCAAGACGAGACAATTCGCAGTCAAATTCTTCCTGACGGGAAGCTGACGCATAACATGCTTTTAAAGCAGACCTTGCCTGTTGTACTTCGCGGTAGAGTTTGCAGGCTTGCCGAATCAGATCCCGTGTCGCTTTCTGGTTGAATCGAATGCGCTTTTTGCGAAGCAGCAATCCGTTGTGATTCATAAACCGTGTTGCGTGAATCGTTCGCTGCGAATCAAACTCCAGCGAAAGATAAGCGCTGGAAAGTACGAAAGCCGTATTCTGTTCCGGAAGGAAGAGATGGTCATGTTTTCCGTATGGTTCAAAAGGGCAATAACAGGTGATGATGTGGTTTTGAGAAGAAAGCGCAATTTGGCGCAGCTCTTGCATCAGCAATCGCCCGGCGGCACCATACGGATCATCCAGAACAACAATATTTTCTGCCAGTTGAGAAACGGTTTGCTTGAACAGGGTGATTTGGTCAGGAGTTATGGCGCTCAATAAGCGAATGTCTTCCCACGCGCCCGAACCGGGCTGTGAAAAGTACCGACGTGCAAGCGTGCGCGCAAATTGCTTTACTTTAGCTGTATCGGTGCAGCCGAGCACAGTGCGTTCCGTGTCCTGAAGAAGACAGGCGGCGGCGGAAAGATAGCGTACGGAACGCTCCGATGCGCGACGACTTTGTTCGGAAATTTCTGCAATTTGACGACGATTCTGCGCCAACAGAACAGGATTTAAAAACGAATCGAGAGAGATGACTCGTTCAAACGCCAAGGGATAGTCCGGCTCAAGAATGTGCGGTTCTGTGGCGTCAAATACAGCGAAATGCAGCCGTTGGCAAATGACACCGTCCAGAGAAGACGGATGTGCAGAACAGTGAATTCTTTCGACAGTTTCTCCGCAATCTAGAAGTTTTTGCCCAATGCGTGAAAGCAACTGAGATTTTCCACAGCCGGGGCCGGCCTTTAAAAGAAGGACGGTGCCGTGTTCCAACTGTGGATAAGCATTTTTAAAATAACTGTGAAATCCGCTGGGGGAAAGTGACCCCAGAAAAAAATCAAGCGCTTTTCCCTGCATAGCAAACACCCCTTTTGTTCCATCATATGTGGAACCGGAGAAAATGCTACCAAAAGAAAAGCGCAATCTGATTTCTTACAACTCTTCGTCTGCCGGATATGTGTGTGTGCAGATTTCCTGTATTTTTTCACGAATGGAAACAAAGTCTGCAAAAGCAAGCGGCTTGTTCCCGGGGCTTCGAAGCAGTGCAGCAGGGTGCAGTGTGGCTGTAAAAAAGGTCCCGTTTTTTTCGGTCCAGGTTCCATGCTCTTTCATAACGCTGAAATCCGGCCGGATAATACGCTGGGCAGCAATTCGGCCAAGGCACACCACGATTTTGGGTTGAATCAGTCGGAACTGCTCCCGGAGATAGGGGATACAGGCATCCCACTCGTTGGGAAGGGGATCACGGTTCTGCGGGGGACGGCATTTGACGATATTGGTGATGAAAATGTTTTTCTCGCGGCTTAAATGAATCGCGCTGAGGTATTGATCCAATAATTGGCCGGAACGTCCCACAAAAGGAAGCCCCTGTTCGTCCTCACGCTGGCCCGGTCCTTCACCGATAAACATAATCTCCGCATGCGGATTTCCGGTGCCGAATACTACATTGGTTCGGGTTTCGCAAAGACCGCATTTGCGGCAATCAAGGCAATTGTTTCGAAGTGTTTCAAAGTCCATGAAATCATCCTTTTCTTCGAGCTCTTTTTTTAATTATAGCATATTTCCCTTGCAGTTTGGAACGCAGGTTGCTAAAATAAAGATGAACCTTAAAGGAGGATGTATGTATATGAAGATTTTGGTAGAAACTTCTGCTCGTCATGTTCATGTGACAAAAGAAGATTTGGAAAAACTGTTTGGTCAGGGCTATGAACTGACTGTAAAGAAAGAGCTGTCTCAGCCGGGACAGTATGCGTCCAATGAGCGTGTGACCGTGGTGGGCCCGAAAAAGGCTCTGCCTAATGTGTCCATTTTGGGGCCGGTTCGTTCTGCCACTCAGGTAGAATTGAGCTTGACGGATGCCCGCTCCATCGGAATTGTTGCTCCGGTTCGCGAATCCGGTGATATTGCTGGTTCTGCCGGCTGCAAATTGGTTGGCCCTGCTGGTGAGGTTGAAATCTCTGAAGGTGTTATCGCGGCAAAACGCCATGTTCATATGACTCCGGAAGATGCAGAAAAAGCAGGTGTTAAAGACAAGGATATCGTCAAGGTTGCCACCGGCAATGAAGGCCGCAAGGTCGTATTTGACGATGTGGTCATTCGCGTCAGCGAAAAATTTGCCACTGCCATGCACATTGATACAGATGAAAGCAATGCGGCGTGCGGCCCGAACAGCGGCGAAATCTTGCGCTGAATCGTTCTATGCAAAAAAAGAGCGGCAGTAATTACTGCCGCTCTTTTTTTGAAACAGATACAGTTTTGTAACAAGGGGGGGATAAAATGCAGTTGTAAGGAGGGAAGAAGGATGACAGCTGTTTTATACCGCAAAACGATGACTCATCAATCGAACACGCAAAGGGAACGTACAGAAAGACGTGCGCGATTCCGCTTGAAGCAGCTGGTGGCAGCTGCAGTTCTGACGGCCCTGCTGACGATTGGTTTAGGGCGCTTTTTAGTGATGGAAGGATATGTTTTGGAACCGATTCGGGTTGAACCGGTAATGCAGCTTCCGGAACTTCCCAATGGGTGTGAGGCAGCAAGCCTGGCCTCTGTCCTTCAATTTTATGGCTATTCTGTTGATAAGTTGGATTTGTCCTATGGCTATATTCCTCGTGTGGATTTTTGGGAAGAGGATGGAATCCGTTATGGAGTGGATCCGAACGAGGCGTATCCGGGAGATCCTGCGACAGGTATCGGATTTTACTGCTTTGCCAAGCCTCTTGCAGAAGGAGCCAATCTTTATTTGCAGCAGCAGGAAAGCACACTATATGCCTATGATATCACCGGAGTAACACAGGCAGGGCTTCGTCAGTATTTGTCGGATGGGGTTCCGGTCATTGTGTGGATTACAATAGACGGAGAAATGCCCCGCTACAGCAATTATGAATGGACTGACCTGAGTACAGGAGAAACCATTTTAGGCTTGGCCAATGTACATTGTGTAGTGCTGACTGCCTTGGGGGAAACAAAATGCGTGCTCGCAGATCCGCTGGATGGCGAAAGAGTGCTGGAAAAGGAAGAGTTTGAGCAGATGTTCTCGGCTATGGGGTGTCGCGCAGTTGTGATTCATGATTGATGGCAATCGTTGCTTTTTCTTGCATTTTGAATAAGTCTATAGTATAATATAATTTGTTACTGGTTACTGGACAGGCGAAATGTGTGCTGTTCGGTATACAGAGGGCGGGCCCTGTGCGATGGGACTCCATGAACCATGTCAGGCGGGGAACCGAGCAGCATTAAGTGGCATGTTCTGTGCGCCGCAGGTTTCCTGTCCTCTGTATACCCAACAGCATACGGGGCGTGGAACGCCGTGGCCTGTCTATTTTTTTACGTGCAGGGAGGTGGCCGGACTTTGTATCGTGCTCTTTATCGCAAATGGCGTCCGAAAACGTTTGAAGATGTAGTCGGTCAAACGGAAATTACTACTGCGCTGAAAAATCAGATTTTGCATGATAAAGTCGGTCATGCCTATATTTTTACGGGTACGAGAGGAACGGGTAAGACTACATGCGCCAAGATATTTGCGAAAGCCGTTAACTGCCTTTCCCGCAAGGAGGCAGATCCCTGCGGCGAATGTGCAATTTGCAGAGGGATTGATGATGGCAGTGTGATGGATGTGGTGGAAATTGACGCTGCTTCCAACAATGGCGTGGATAATATTCGCGATCTGCGTGATGAAACAGCTTACACGCCCAGTGAATGTACGTACAAAGTATATATCATTGATGAGGTGCACATGCTTTCCACAGCGGCGTTTAACGCTTTGCTGAAGATTATGGAAGAGCCGCCTGCTCATGTGATTTTTATTTTGGCAACGACAGAGATTCATAAAGTTCCGGCTACTATTTTATCCCGTTGCCAA
This sequence comes from uncultured Ruthenibacterium sp., assembly GCA_944388395.1. Classification (GTDB taxonomy): domain Bacteria; phylum Bacillota; class Clostridia; order Oscillospirales; family Ruminococcaceae; genus Ruthenibacterium; species Ruthenibacterium komagatae. Next base: position 3,239 of record CALXIP010000135.1, on the reverse strand, counting down.
CGGTATGATTTTACGCGTATTTCTCCGGAAGACATTGAGGGAAGACTGCTGTACGTCGCAGGACAGGAAAAAATTGATTTGGAACCACAGGCAGCAGGGCTGATTGCGCGATTGGCAGATGGTGCGATGCGGGATGCGCTTTCCATTTTGGATACATGCGCTGGTGTGACAGACCATGTGGATATCGATGTGGTACGGCGGATGGCCGGTGTAACGGACAAAAGTTATTTGTTTGAACTGTGCCGCGCGATTGCTGAAAAAGACGCTACACAGGCGTTGGTCTTGGTGGCACAGCTGCGCGAAAAATCCATCGATATCAAACGCCTTTGCGATGAGTTGATCCTGCATTATAGAAATCTTCTTCTGGCAAATGTACCGGGCGGTGCGCAGCTGCTGATTGGTGTGAGTGAAGAAGACGAGAAGCGGTATTTGGAAATGGCTTCTTCGGTACCTCAGTCAATGGCGATTCGCGCTATTCGCCGATTGTGTGAAGCGCTGGATAAAATGGGAAAGGGAACCGATCCGCGGATTGAATTGGAATTGGCGCTGTTCAGCTTGTGCGAAGATGAGAAACCGATGGTGGTATCCAGTGCAGCGCCGGTGGCGTCAGTTTCCACTTCCGTTCAGAGCGGCCCGAGACCTTTTGCGAGTGCACCGGTATTGCAGACAGCGCCGCCGGTAGAATTGACCCAGCCGACTGTGTCGCAGGATCCGCCACCATGGGAGACATCAAAAGACGTATCTGCTTCGCCGGAAACGACCTCGGAATCCCCAAAGTCGGAAGCGAAGGCGGCACCTAGACAGGATGAACCGGTCAAAACAGCACGCAAGCCTTTGCCGAAACTTCCGGAAGGGGTTACGGAACAGCCTTTCTCGCAGTGGAACGAAGTGATCCAGGCGATGGAGACGAAGGATACGATGCTGTTTGTCAATATGCGCGGGACCAAGGCTTACTATGACGGTCGGCGTATTCTGATTGACGGGAGCGAGCTTTTTCTGGAGTTTATGCGTCAGAACGAGTATTCGACCGATCTGATCAAATCAACAATTCAAGAGATTACCGGAATTCGCTATGCGATCGGGCCATATAAGAAAAAGAATATGCAGGCGGCAAATCTACAGAATATTGCGCAGCAAACGCTTCAGTCTTTGGAACAGCATGGTGTAGAAGTAATCTACGAGGATGAAATGTAAAATAACAGGAAAGAGGTTTTATCAATGAAAGCGAGACTTCCCCAGGGATATGGAAAACAGAGCATGGCACAGCTGATGCAGCAGGCACAGCAGATGCAGGAAAATGTAAAGAAAAAACAGGAAGAACTGGAGCAGACTTCATACAGTGTTACAGCCGGCGGCGGTATGGTGGAGCTGACGATGACAGGAAATCATCAGGTCACCAGCTTGAAATTGAACCCGGATGTTGTTCAGCCGGATGATATTGAAATGTTGGAAGATTTGGTTGCTGCGGCTGTCAATGAAGCGGTCCGCGTTGTAGATGAGGCTGCTGATAAAGAGATGGCAGCGTTGACGGGCGGTTTGAATATTCCCGGGCTTTAATTCTGAGGAGAATGAAACATGGCTTATGTGGCGGCGCCGCTGGAGCGGCTTATTGAACAGTTTGCAAAGTTGCCGGGTATCGGACGTAAAGGCGCCACGCGATACGCATATCAGGTTTTAAGCATGTCCAAGCAGGATGCGATGGAGTTTGCGCAGGCGATTCAAGATGCGCATACAAAGGTAAGGCGCTGTAAAGTGTGTCAGAATTTCACGGAAGATGAAATTTGTGCCATTTGTTCCAATGCGGGGCGGGACCACAGTGTAATTTGCGTTGTGGAGTCCCCAAGGGATGTTACGGCGTTCGAACGTACACGTGCCTTTCGCGGGGTGTATCATGTGCTTCATGGCCTGCTTTCTCCCATGGACGGCATTACGGCGGAGCAGTTGTGTATCAAAGAATTGCTCGATCGTTTGAAAGACGGGGAAATCCAGGAACTGATTATGGCTACGAATTCCACGGTCGAGGGTGAGGCGACGGCAATGTATATTGCCAAGCTGGTGAAGCCTTTGGGCGTAAAGGTGACGCGTCTTGCGTATGGCCTTCCGGTCGGCAGTGATATCCAATACGCGGATGAAGTTACGTTGGGAAGTTCTCTGACCAACCGGAAAGAATTGTGATTCAGAACAGATTTCGCTCTGTTCTGCTTGACAAAAGCATTTGAAAAAGGTATTCTTATAGCCTATCAGAGCACCGGAGGTGATAAAATGGAAGTGCGGCAGACAGCTGAAAAATTGATTGCGGAAAACCGTAAAGCCCGACACGACTATTTTGTCATGGAAACTCTGGAAGCTGGCATTGAGCTGGTTGGTACCGAAGTAAAAAGCATTCGTGCTGGGACGGTAAATCTGAAGGATTCCTGGGTAGAAGTTGAAAACGGCGAGTTATTTGTTCATGGTATGCATATCAGCCCCTATGAGAAGGGGAACATTTTCAACCGGGATCCATTGCGGGAACGAAAGCTTTTGGTTCATCGTCGGGAGATTCGTCATCTGGCCGATGAAAAGAAGCTGAAAGGATATACCATTGTTCCGCTGAAACTCTATTTCAAGCGAGGAAAAGTGAAAGTGGCGCTTGGTTTGTGCAAAGGCAAAAAGCTTTATGACAAGCGTGCCGATATGGCGGCACGTGCGGCAAAACGTGACATTGATCGTGCGTTGAAATCTCAAAATCGTTAAAAAGGCTTTTACCAAAGCCTTTTCATGGGGATGTAAAGGTTTCGACGGGGAGAGGAAAGCGAAAGCAGCGGGTAGTGGTCGAGGGACACACTTAAAACTCCTTCAAAAAAATAGCTAACAACAATAAATTAGCTGTCGCTGCCTAATTAAAGGCGGCTGTCCTGCCCACTCCAGCACCGTGTGGGGCCAGGGCATCATTTAGGTGCTGAACGTGAACGGCTTTAAGCTTTGCGGGCCGTCATGACTGAATGAAGCTACCGAAGCGCCGGCGTGTTTATCCGCTTGACGCCGAGGGAATGTTGTAGATAAACTGCACCCGGAGATACTAGCGTAGACTTCTTTTCGGACAGGGGTTCGACTCCCCTCATCTCCACCAAATTAATGTAGCCAAATCAAGTGTCAAGTCACTATGTCAAGTCTTTAGAAACGCTGCTGTAATGCGGCTTTTTCGGAACTTATAAGACTTTACATACTGACAATCACCTGATTTGGCTACATTTTTTGTT
>CALXIP010000134.1 GCA_944388395.1 uncultured Ruthenibacterium sp. | reverse complement strand
CTTTTTGTCCCGCCCCGGAACACACAGGTGCATTCTGCGCGAAAGTGTGGTACCATGCTCCTTGGAATCCTTCCGGGAAGAGGTGGAAAACAATGTACCAATACCAAACTTTGGAGCACACTTCTTAGCGCAGAGCCAGGCGTTGGTACTCATGGCGCAACAGCTGAACACTGGAAACGGGGATGCTCTGAAGACCATCATCCAGATGGCGCAGGCCATTGTCCGCGACGTGTCGCTACAGGAGCTGACGGACGAGGAGCGGGACGTCATGGCGCATTTCCGGAATCCTGCCATGCCGAGTGTGGCGGTAACGGCAGACGCCGCCATCAAGATTGCATCCGTACGGCAGGAGTTTGCCAGCACGGATACATTCCTCGAGATGATCGGCTTTGACCAGGCGGATATCCGGCGCATCAAGGCGCAGGAGCAGCGGGTGCGCGGACAGCAGCTGATTGTCGAGGTAGAGAATGAAAATAACGGAGAAGACATGGCTTGAGTACATCACGCGGCTTTCCAGAATGAACGAGGAAGCCGGAAAGAAGATGGCCGACTACATTGCCGGCCACGGGACGCAGGACACTGACGCCCTGATCGAATACGCGGCGGCTCTGGTGCAGAAATACGGCGAAGGCAGCGCAGAGCTTGCTTGCCAGATGTATGACGCGATGGCCGAAAAGGCCGGTGCGAATGTCCCTCCGGCAGAACCCGCCGAGCCGGCGGATTACGGAGAGACCGCCAGAATGGTGAACGCCACAAAGCAGAGTCCGCCGCAGTTACAGGGCGGTGTGAGCCGCCTTGTGAAGCGGGCTGGAGCGGATACCACGCTGAAAAATGCCATTCGGGACGGCGCAGAATGGGCATGGGTCCCGCATGGGGATACCTGTCCGTTCTGCATTACACTGGCAAGCCGCGGATGGCAGAAGGCCGGCGAAAAGACGCTGAAGGGCGGCCATGCTGAGCACATCCATGCGCACTGTAACTGTGAGTATGCCATCCGATTTGACAGCCGAACCAGCGTGGCGGGCTACGACCCGGAAAAGTATCTCGCGCAGTACAAGGCGGCCGACGGGGACATCAACGCCATGCGGCGCGCGCAGTACGCGGCGAACAGGGATGCAATCAACGCCCAGAAGCGCGCGGCGTATGCGGCGAGAAAATCCAATAGTGGCCCAGAAGATGTACTGGAGGAATACAGACGCACAGCGAAACCCGGAGAGGGCTCCATTACTTACGATGAGGGCTACAACCGTACACGCCATGCCGATGAAATAAAAACAGCACAATGGCTGCACGATATTCTCGGCGGCGACATTGTGCTGTTGCAGGAAGCAGGAGGTTTGTTCGAAAAAACGCCAGACTTCCTGTGGAGACAAAAGGGATGGGAGTTAAAGAGCACTACGACGGAAAAATCTGCAGATACTGCATTGAGAAGTGCACTGAAGCAGATTTCCGACAATCCAGGCGGTGTTATACTGAATTATTTCCATCATGAAGTTCAAATAGAATCCGTTCTGGAGATCGTCACACGACGCCTCTTGCGCCAAGAAAAATGCAATGCTGACATCCTCATTGTACTGAACGGAAAATTAGAAGCGGCGATTCGATATAAAAAATGAGGCTTTACCACCCCCACCAGAACGGGCGGAGGGGAGCCTCAATTATTTTATACCACATACATGGTTTATTGTCAATTTCAGCGTAAACAACAGAGGTATCTGAACATAGAGAGCCACAAAACCGTTACGCTGCGATTTTCATACGCTTTTGCACTTGGCTGCAAAGGCGTTTTTTTATGCCTGTTTGCCCCGCGCGAGGGGCAAGCGGGCTTTTTGTTTGCCCGGCGGCGGGGCTTACAGGCCGCACAGACCGGCGGAGGCGACCGCCTGAAAAAGCCTATCTGAACCGAAAGGAGCCAACCCAATGAAGACAGAAGAACTCAAAGCCATCGGTCTGAACGACGAGCAGGTGCAGAAAGTGTTCGCCATGAACGGCGCGGACATCGAGCGCCAGAAGCAGACCATCACCACCCTGACCACCGAGCGGGACGCCGCGCGGACGCAGCTTGGGGAAGCCAACAAAAAGCTGGAAGGATACGACCCCGATTGGAAGTCCAAAGCCACAAAGGCTGAAAACGACGCCAAAGCGCAGGTGGCAGAACTGCAGAACGATTTCGCGGCGCAGAGCGCCGTATCCGGCGTCAAGTTCTCCAGCGAAAGCGCCAAAAAGGCATTTCTGGCAGATCTCAAGGCAAAAAAACTGCCCGTGCAGGACGGCAGGCTGCTGGGTTTTGACGACTTCCTTGCCGACTACAAAAAGACCGACCCCGGCGCCTTCGCATCCGGATATCCGAATGTAAAAGACGGTGGGGACCCCAACAACAAGCCTGGCGGATCGCCGCGCGACCAGTTCGCAGAGTGGTTTAACCAGGTGACAAAGTAAAGGAGCAAAATATGGCATCCACTGACATCAATCGCACAACTACTATTTCCCTTCCCGGTGAGGTTTCCAGCGATATTCTTCAGAAGACGCAGGGGGCGTCCGCTGTCATGAGCCTCGCGCGGAAGATTCCTCTGCCCGGTCTCGGTGTGACCATTCCAGTCATCACCGGAGATCCGGAGGCCGGCTGGGTCGGAGAGACTGAAAAGAAACCGGTCAAGCGCGGCACGCTTGCCACGAAAGTCATGCAGCCCTATACGCTGGCCGTTATCGTTCCATTCTCCAATCAGTTCCGACGCGATGTTCCCGCCCTGTACGACGCTCTGGTGCAGCGTCTTCCCGGTGCACTCGCCAAAAAGTTTGACGCCACGGTGTTCGGCGCCGTCGATGCGCCAGGCTCCAATTTCGACACGCTGAAGGATGTTACTGCGCAGAGCATTCTCACCGATGCATACGGCGGCCTGGTCGCGGCGGATGCAGACATCGCGGCCCATGACGGTATTCTGAACGGATGGGTACTGTCTCCGCAGGGAAAGGCGATGCTTTTGACCGCTGTGGACGGAAACGAACGTCCTCTGTTTATCAACAGTGTGGCCGACGGCGCGGTCCCGATGATTCTGAGTGCCGCAGTCAAGCAGAGCAAGGGCGCATACATCGCAGAAACCGCATCTGCTGATGCCGTTGTCGGTTTCGCCGGCGACTGGACGCAGGCTGTGTACGGCACCGTAGAAGGCGTACAGATCGCCATTTCCGATCAGGCAACGCTCACCGACGGTGGCGGGACCATCAACCTGTTTGAGCAGAACATGTTCGCCGTCCGCGCTGAGATCGAGGTCGGTTTCCGTTGCGACACTACGGTGTTCAACAAGCTGACCGGAAAAGCAAAGACAGGTGGCTGAAAATGAAAGAGTTTATCAACAGCCTGACCGGCACCCGGATGTTCGTGGCAGATGACCGTGAAACGGAGTACCGAGATGCCGGGCATCAGCTCGTCGTACGGGCAGCCCCGGCGAAAAATCCAGATGATCCTCCGGTGGAAACCATGGAAGCGAAGCTAGGCAAAGAAAAAAGTACGGATTCAGAGCCTGCCGCCAGAAGCGAACCGGACGCGGCACAAAGCCCGACGGCGAAGAAAAGAACTGCCGCGCCCAAGCGCAAAGCGGACGCAAAAAAATGAGGTGATCTCATGAAATACGCAGAGGTTTCCGACGTGGAGGGCGGGTTCCGGCCACTGGCCACGGATGAAAAGGGCCGGTGCGATGCACTGCTGGAAGAGGCTGCAATCGTGATTGACGCATTCAATGACCAGGCAGCCGATGACCGCAAGAAGCTGGTGTCGTGCCGCATGGTGCGCCGTCAGCTGGGGCAGGACGGACAGGGAACGATTGCATATCCCACCGGCGCCTCGCAGGGGTCAGCCTCTGCGCTGGGTTATTCGCAGACCTGGACCATGTCCGGCGGGTCCGTGGGCGAGTTGTATTTGTCGAAGCTGGAAAAACGGCTGTTGGGCGCCGGTGATAAGATCGGCGCCCGCAGCCCGGTGGAGGGGTTGGTCCCATGATTCACGGAATTACCGTGCGTTTGTATGTCAAAACGCAGACGGGAACAGACGACTTTGGCGCTCCTGTTTTCGATGAGACCCCAAAAGAGGTCTGTAATGTGCTGGTGGGGGAGCCCACATCGGAGGACATTGTCAGCAGTCTGCAGCTGTACGGCAAGCGGATCGCGTATACACTGGCAATCCCCAAAGGCGACGAGCACGACTGGGAAGACGTGACGGTGGAGTTTTTCGGTCAGAAATTCCGCACTTATGGTGGTGTGACGCAAGGCATCGACACGCTGATTCCGCTGTGCTGGAACAAAAAGGTGAAGGTGGAGCGGTATGGATAAATACAGGCTGGAGTTGAACCGTTCCGGTGTACGTGAATTGCTGCGCTCCGATGAGATGAAGACCATGCTGACAGCGAAAGCGAAGGCCGCTGCACAGGCGTGTGGGGCTGGGTACGAATCGGGAAGCTACGTTCTATCCACCCGTGCAGTCGCTCGCGTGAGTGCCGTTTCCATCGACGCAAAGCGGGACAATTTGAAAAACAATACGATTTTGAGGGTTCTGCGATGATTGAAAAAATTGTACG
>CALXIP010000133.1 GCA_944388395.1 uncultured Ruthenibacterium sp. | reverse complement strand
GGGTTCATGGCTGCCACCAGCATGAAGCGGGACGGGAAAACCGCGCTTCCCGCCACACGGCTGACGGTCACATGACCGTCTTCCATGGGCTGGCGCAGAATTTCCAGTACATCGCGCCGGAATTCCGGCAGCTCATCCAAAAACAAAACGCCGTTGTGCGAAAGGCTTACTTCCCCGGGGCGGGGCGTGCTTCCGCCACCTGCCAGACCGGCGGCGCTCACCGAGTGATGCGGCGCGCGAAAGGGGCGGCGCGTCATCAGCGAACTGCCTTTTTCCAGAAGCCCGGCCACCGAATAAATTTTGGTGCAGTCCACAGCCTCGGAACGTGTCAGAGGCGGCAGAATGCCGGGGAGCCGTTTGGCCAGCATGCTTTTTCCGGTGCCCGGCGCGCCGATGAGCAGAATATTGTGTCCGCCGGCAGCGGCGATCTCCATGGCGCGACGTGCTTCCGGCTGTCCGTGCACATCGGCAAAATCCGGCACATCGGCGCCGAGCACGGCGGAAAAGGAGACCGGGTCTGCGGGCGCAAGAAGCTGCTCTCCGCGCAGATGGCGCACCACATCCAATGCGCTGTGCACAGGGTAGACGGTCAGTTCTCCCGCTGCGGCCGCTTCCGCCGCGTTTTCGGCGGGAACAAACAGCGTGCGCAGCCCGGCTTCCCGCGCGGCCAATGCCATGGGCAGCACGCCGGTGACGCTGCGAACCTGGCCGTCCAGCGACAGTTCTCCCAGAAAAGCCGCATCAGCGGGAACGTTCTCCAACTGTCTGCTGGCGCACAAAATTGCCAGAAGGACGGGAAGGTCGTATACCGCACCGGTCTTTTTGATGTCCGCGGGAGCCAGATTGACGGTGATGCGGCTGGCGGGCCAGGTGAAAGACAGATTTTTCAGGGCACTGCGCACCCGGTCGGCCGATTCTTTTACGGCGCTGTCCGGCAGACCGACGATCGCAAATTGGGGCAGGCCGCCGCTCACATCCGCCTCTACACGCACAGCAAAACCGGAAAGTGCATATACCCCAAGACTGTTGACTGTGGCGAACATTCCGATATCAACCGCCTTTTCGACAAAATGTTGTGGTTACAGTATATCTTTTTCAGCCTTTTTACACAAGAGTGAATTGACATTGCACGGGGAAAAGTTTATCATTTAAACAGGTCAATGGGACCTGTGCAAATGTTGAGAAAGCGGGGTATAGAAACATGGAATACAAAGCCGAGTATGAGCGCTGGCTTGCCGCGGACCTGGAAGACAAAGATCTTCGCCCGGAGCTGCTGAGCATTCAGGGCATGGATGAAGAGATCAAGGACCGTTTTGCGGTGAAGCTTGCCTTTGGCACCGCCGGCCTGCGCGGCGTTTTGGGCGCGGGCACCAACCGCATGAATATTTATGTTGTTCGTCAGGCCACACAGGGTCTGGCCAACTGGGTCAAAACACAGGGCGGCACACAGACTGTGGCCATCAGTTATGACAGCCGGATCAAAAGCGATGTGTTTGCCAGAGAGGCAGCCTGTGTGCTGGCTGCAAACGGTGTTCACGTGCGCATTTACAAGGCGCTGATGCCGGTTCCTGCGCTGAGCTTTGCCACACGGTATTATCATTGCAACGCGGGCGTCATGGTCACTGCCAGCCACAACCCCTCCAAGTACAACGGCTACAAAGCGTACGGCCCGGATGGATGCCAGCTGACCGATGAGGCGGCCGACATCGTGTACAACGAAATTCAGAAGATCGACGTGCTCAACGGCGCGGCGACCATGAGCTTTGAAGAGGGCCTGGAGAGCGGTCTGATTCAGTATGTGGAAGATGCCTGCTACGAAGCTCTGTACGAGGCCATCAAGAGCCGCAGCGTGCGGCCCGGTCTGTGCAAAACGGCGGGCTTGAAGCTGGTTTACAGCCCGCTGAACGGTTCCGGTCTGGTGCCGGTGACCCGTGTGCTGAACGACATCGGCATTACCGACATCACCATTGTGCCTGAACAGAAAGATCCGGATGGCAACTTCCCCACCTGCCCCTATCCCAACCCCGAGATTCGTGAGGCTCTGGCATTGGGCCTGGAACTGGCCGAGAAAGAGGGCGCGGACCTGATGCTGGCCACCGATCCCGACGCGGACCGCGTGGGCATTGCGGTGCGCTGCAAGGATGGAAGCTATCAGCTGCTGAGCGGCAATGAGGTCGGCGTGCTGCTGCTGGATTATATCTGCAAAGGCCGCATTGAGAACGGAACCATGCCCGAGAATCCCGTGTGCGTGAAATCCATTGTATCCACGCCGCTGGCGGACGTGGTGGCAGCGCATTACGGCGTGGAGTGCCGCAATGTTCTGACGGGCTTCAAATGGATCGGCGATCAGATTGCAAGCCTGGAAGCGGCCGGCGAGGTGGAGCGTTTTATCTTCGGGTTTGAAGAGAGCTACGGATATCTTGCAGGCAGCTATGTGCGCGACAAAGATGCGGTGATCGGCTCCATGCTCATTTGCGAGATGGCCGCTTATTATCGCAGCATCGGTTCTTCCATCAAAGAGGAACTGGAGCGCATTTACGCAGAGTATGGCCGTTATCTGAACAAGGTCAACAGCTACGAGTTCCCGGGGCTGTCCGGCATGGAGACGATGGCCGGCATCATGTCCCGCCTGCGCGAGAACCCGCCGAAAGAATTCGCGGGCTATCCGGTGGTCAAAGTGACGGACTATAAAAAGCCGGAGGAGACGGGCCTGCCCGCTGCCAATGTGCTGATTTATTCCCTGGAGGGTGGCGCTACCGTGGTGGTGCGTCCTTCCGGTACAGAGCCGAAGATCAAAACCTATTTCACCACGCTGGGCAAAGACCTGGCGGAAGCAGAGGCTCAGCAGAAAGCACTGGCGGCGGCAGTGGAGCCGATGCTGAAATAAGGCTTGCACTTTTTGAAAAAGTGTGGTATAGTATTTGGGCAATCGTTCCGACGGCTGCTCCATACGCACAGGATGGCGTATGCTGGTAGCCTCCATTGAAGGTTGTGATTGGGCGCATGTATCGAGCATGGCCCCTGAAAGATCAAAACCAGAAAGAGGTGAACCTGAATGAAAGAAGGAATCCATCCGAAGTACCAGGAATGTGTGATCGCCTGTGCCTGCGGCAACACGATTCACACTCGTTCCACCAAGCCGGAGATTCACGTTGAGGTGTGCAACAAATGCCATCCCTTCTACACCGGCAAGCAGAAACTGGTCGATACCGGCGGACGCGTGGACCGCTTCAAAAAGCGTTTCAACCTGGACTAATAGCAAACTTGCAAAGGGCGGTTTTACGACCGCCCTTTGTTTTGTTGTCTGAACTCCTTTGGAAAAGAGGTGCGGCAAGATGGAAGAATACCGGACCATTGAGGGAACGGCCACCGCGGAAATCGAAGAGAAGCGATCCAAATTTCTCTCCAGAATCTCCTTTGCAGACACGGAAGAGAAGGCGCTGGCGGTGTTGAATGAGGTGCGTGCCCAGCACCGGACTGCAAATCATAACGTGTATGCGTACATCCTGCGGGACGGTATGCGCACCCGATATTCCGATGACGGTGAGCCCGCGAAAACAAGCGGACTTCCCACTTTGGAAGCCATTCGTCATGCGGGGCTGGTGGACTGCATTGTGGTGACCACCCGTTATTTTGGCGGCACGCTTTTAGGAACCGGCGGCCTGGTGAGAGCTTATACGGCGGCTGCGGCCGCAGCGATTTCCCGGGCAAAGGTCCTGTGCGTACGCGTGTGCGTGCGGGGCGTGTGGACCGTGGATTATCCGCTGTATGAGACGGCGGTGAAATTGCTGACAGAACAGGGTGCCCGCCTGGAAGAGGCACAATTTACGGACAAAGTGGCGCTTCCCTTTGTGATGCTTGCGGGCACGGAAGAGGGGTTGTTGCCCAAGGTGCAGCAACTGTGCCGGGGCAGTGCGGAGATTCAGATTTCAAAACCGTATCATGCGCCTTTTTAGATTTTTGTGCGCCGAAACAAAAAATTTACAAAAATCACAAGGGAAATCGCGCCTTTCTGTCGTATAGAGTATATGAAACACCTTTTTCGCGGCAAGGAGGCTGAAATATGACGGTGCGTGAACGGACGGAAGAAATCGAGCGGATGACGCTGTCTCCTTATGCGTCGCTCAGCGAGAACAGCCGCGGGCGAGAAAAGCCCGAGGAAGAATGCCCGGTGCGCACCTGTTATCAGCGGGACCGGGACCGCGTCATCCACTGCAAGGCGTTTCGTCGGCTGAAGCAGAAGACGCAGGTGTTCCTCTCGCCGGAGGGAGATCACTACAGAACGCGGCTGACACATACGCTGGAGGTCAGCCAGATTGCCCGGACCATTGCCCGTGCGCTGCGCCTAAATGAGGATTTGACCGAGGCCATCGCGCTGGCGCACGATTTGGGACATACGCCGTTCGGCCATGCAGGCGAACGGGCGCTGAACCGTTTGTGCCCGGGCGGGTTCAAGCATTACGAGCAAAGCGTGCGTGTGGTGACCCGTCTGGAAAAAGGCGGCAAGGGCCTGAATCTGACATGGGAAGTGCGCAATGGCATTGTGTGCCATACCAAAGGGGCCTGGGCGGCTACGCGGGAAGGACAGATCGTGCGCTATGCGGACCACATCGCCTACATGAACCATGATATAGAGGATGCGGTGGAAGCCGGTGTTCTCCGGAATGAGGATCTTCCCAAAGAGATCACCCGGGTGCTGGGAGACACAAAGTCCCGGCGCATCACCACCATGATCTGTTCCATGATCGATCACGGTGCGGAAACCATCGGTATGGACAGTGAAGTGGCCGGCGCCTATGAAGCGCTGCACGATTTTATGTACAGCACAGTATATGTGGACCGGGTGGCAAAGCGCGAGGAAAAAAAGGTGGACAAGCTCATTGAGGAACTGTACAACTATTTCCGGGAGCATCCCACCCATATGCCGCAGGACTATTTGTACATTGTTTGGAACGAAGGGGCGGACCGCGCCGTGACCGATTATATTTCCGGCATGAGCGACGAATATGCGACGCGCACGTTCGAAGAATTGTTCGTGCCCCAGAAGTGGCATGTGCTTTGAGGAGGAAAGATGGACGAAAAGCGATTTGAAGTGATTTACAAGCAGGCGGTCTCTTTCAGCACAGAAGTGCGCATTCTGCGGGATCGGGAGACCGGCGTTCAGTACCTGATCAACTGGACCGGCCAGGGCGGCGGAATCACACCGCTGCTTGGAGCCGACGGAAAACCGGTGGTCTCCTTTGACTGAGCGAGATTGGGACCGGATGGGAGGTGACGGGCTGTGATCCCCCATGAATACATAGAGGAACTGGTGCAGCGCAGCGACATTGTGGATGTGGTGCAAAGCTATGTGCATCTTCGTCACCGCGGGCGCACACACACCGGGCTGTGCCCGTTTCACAACGAAAAAACACCGTCTTTTGTGGTGTATCCGGAGACGCAGTCGTTCTACTGCTTCGGATGCGGCGCGGGCGGCGATGTGATCACGTTCATCAAAAAAATCAACAATGTGGACTATGTGGAGGCGGTGAAGACGCTGGCGTCCCGGGCGGGAATGCCCCTGCCGGACGAGGATGACAAAACCGGGCGCCTGCGCAGCCGTGTGCTGTCCATCAACAAAGACGCGGCGCGCTTTTTTGTGGAGTGTCTTCAAAGTGAGGAAGGTCGTGACGCGCGTCGATACTGGGTGGAAAAGCGGGGCCTTTCCCCCAAGACCATTACCCGATTTGGGTTGGGTTATGCGCCGGACGGCTTCAACCGCATGCGCGATCATCTGCGAAAGCTGGGATACAGCGAGGAGGAGATGCTTGCCAGCGGTGTGGTGCGCAAAAGTGAGCGCGGCAGCCTGTACGATATGTTCCGCAACCGGGTCATGATCCCCATCATTGATCTGCGGGGCAATGTGATTGCCTTCAGCGGGCGGGATTTCACTTCGGAAAAACCGCAGCGCAAATACGTCAACAGTCCGGAAACCATCGTGTACAAAAAAAGCCGGACCCTGTTTGCCATGAATCTGGCCAAGAAGTCCGCTTCCCGAAGATATATTTTATGTGAGGGAAATCTGGATGCGATCTCCATGCATCAGGCGGGATTCGATACGGCAGTGGCAGGCTGCGGCACCGCTCTTACGTCGGAGCAGGTAAAGCTGATCGGCGATTACGCGGATGAAGTGGTGCTCTGCTTTGATTCGGATGAGGCGGGCCAGAAGGCCACAGCCAGAGCCATTCGGCTGTTTTCCGCGTCCAACGTGAAGGTTTCCGTTTTGAATATCCCGGATGCAAAAGACCCGGATGAGTACATTAAAAAGTTTGGTGCTGACCGGTTTGAAATGCTTTTGAACGGATCGGCCAATGCCATCGAATACGCTTTGCAGAAGGCGCGGGCAAATTATGACATTGCCACGCCGGATGGAAGAGTGGGGTATCTGAAAGATGCAATTGCCGTTCTGGCCGGGAACGTGTCCGCCACGGAGCGGGATGTTTATGCAGGGCGTCTTTCGCAGGAGACCGATGTGGCGAAACCGGCGATTTTGAATCAGCTGGAGTCTGCGATTCGCGCCCGGAACCGCCGCCAGCAGCAGGAGCGGGAAAAGCGTCTGCTGGAAGAAGGTGCGGCTGGCCGGGTAAAAGTTTCTTTTTCGCAGGGCGGTCAAAAAGCGTTGGGTGTGGCATTTGCACAGCAGCAGCTGGTGGCGGCGCTGCTGAAAGAACCGTCGTACGTGCCGCTGGCGGCGGCGCGGGTGAAGCCGGAGGCGTTTTTGGATGAGGGCCTGGGACAGGCCTACGCACTGGTGGTTCAGCGGGTGCAGAACGGGGAGAATGCGGATGTGGCGTCGTTGTCCGGAGAGATACCGGAAGCGACACTGGCGCTGATCAGCCGTGTGCTGGCACAGAACTATGACGTGGGCTTCTCCCGCCAGGACGTGGAGATGTATCTGGACCGCATTGAACACAGCGTGCCGGAATCCAGCCGGGCCGCACAGAAAACGGCGGACGAACTGGCGGATTACCTGCAGGCACTGAAGGATAAAAAAGGATAGAACGCACGCCAAGAACATATATTAGATTGAATAAGAATAAGGGAGTCATTATGGGAGAGAAGAAAAACATCATTTTGAACCTGGTGGAACAGGGCAAACGCGCCGGCAAGGTCACGACCAAAGAAATCAACGATACGCTGGAAGAGATGGGCTTCGAGGTGGAGCTGGTGGACAAGCTCTACGAGACGCTGGAAGCCAATAACATCGAGATTGTGGAAGAACCGGACGCGGATGCTGAGGAATTTACGCTCACCGAAGACACGGTGGATGTGCTGGAATCTGCGCTGACGGCTGAGGGCGTTTCCATCGACGACCCGGTCAAGGTATACCTGAAAGAGATTGGCCGTGTTCCGCTGCTCAGCCCGGAAGAAGAGATCGACCTGGCCATTAAGATTCAAAGCGGCGGCCCGGATGGCGAAAAGGCCAAACAGCGCCTTTCGGAGGCCAACCTCCGTCTGGTGGTGTCCATCGCCAAACGTTATGTGGGGCGCGGAATGCAGTTCCTGGATCTGATTCAGGAGGGCAACCTGGGCCTGATCAAGGCCGTTGAAAAATTCGACCACACCAAGGGCTTCAAATTCTCTACCTATGCCACCTGGTGGATCCGGCAGGCCATCACCCGCGCGATTGCGGATCAGGCCCGCACCATCCGTATTCCGGTGCATATGGTGGAAACCATCAACAAGGTGAAAAAGGTTTCCAGCCAGTTGCTGCACCGCAACGGCCATGAGCCCACTGCGGACGAAATTGCGCTGGAGCTGGATATGCCGGTGGACAAAGTGCGCGAGATCATGCGTGTTGCTCAGGAGCCGGTCAGTCTGGAGACGCCCATCGGTGAGGAAGAGGACAGCCATTTGGGAGATTTCATTCCCGATGAGGATGCTCCGGTTCCGGCTGAGGCAGCCAGTCACACGCTTCTGCGGGAGCAGTTGGGTGATGTGCTGAAAAGCCTGACGCCCCGTGAGGAAAAAGTCCTGCGCCTTCGTTTTGGTCTGGAGGACGGCCGTCCCCGCACCTTGGAAGAGGTGGGCAAGGAGTTCAATGTCACCCGTGAACGCATTCGTCAGATCGAGGCCAAGGCTCTGCGCAAGCTGCGGCATCCCTCCCGCTCCAAAAAGCTGCGTGACTTCCTGGATTAAAACTGAAAAAATAAAAGTGGGCCTTCGGGGCCCACTTTTTTGAGGAGGAGACGTTGTGGCGACGGATATGACACAGGGGCGCGTGATGCGTCCGCTGATCCGCTTTACGCTGCCTTTGGTTCTGGCCAATGTGTTCCAGCTGACGTACAATGCGGCCGATGCGGTGATCGTGGGGCGGTTCGTCGGCAAAGAAGCGCTGGCAGCCGTGGGAGCCGCCGGCCCGGTGGTCAACATCATCACTTTTCTGGTGGTGGGCGCCTGCCTGGGGGCGGGCGTTTTGATGAGCGAATTTTTCGGGGCGCAGGACCGGGAGACACTGCGCTGCGAAATCGGCACCTCGCTGACGGCAGGCCTCGGGTTCACGCTGGTGCTGGCGCTGCTCTGCGGCGGTCTGGCGGGCCCGCTGCTTCGGTTGACCAGAGTGCCGGAGAGCCTGCTGCCATCGGCGGCACTGTATTTGCAAATTGTGTGCGCTGCGCTTCCGTTCACGTTTTTGTACAATCTTTTTGCCAGCGCGCTGCGCGCGGTGGGGGATTCCCGAACGCCGCTGTTTTTTGTGGCTGCATCCGCTTGTGCCAACATCGTGGTGGACTATGTGTTCGTAGCGGTTTTGGGCATGGGGGTGGAAGGCGCGGCGCTGGCTACGGCACTGGCCATGACGTTCAGCGGCGTACTGTGCGTTTCGTATGTGTGGCTGCGCATTCCGCTGCTCCGCCCGGGCCGCGCGCAGCTTTTCCCGCGGCGGGATCTTTTGCGCAGGACCGTCGGATACAGCTGGGTGACGGCGTTGCAGCAAGCGGCGCTGTACATTGGAAAACTGCTGGTGCAAAGCTGCGTCAACACCCTGGGTGTGGATACCATCGCTGCGTTCAATGCGGTGAATCGTGTGGATGATTTTGCATATACGCCGCAGCAAAACATTGCGCATGCCATGACCACGTTTATTGCACAGAACCGCGGCGCCGGCAAAACAGAGCGCATTGAACGGGGGTTCCGTGCGGGTGCGGTGCTGGAAGCTGCGTACTGGGCGGTTCTGGCGCTGATCGTTCTGGCGTCGGCCCGGGGGATCATGGGGCTTTTCGTGCCGGATGATGCAGCCGTGGTGGAGATGGGAACAAAATATCTGCATTGGATGGCGCTGTTCTATCTTCTGCCGGCCTGCACCAACTGGATTCAGGGGTATTTTCGCGGCATGGGCGATTTGAAGGTCACACTGTTCTCCACGTCGATTCAAATGCTGGGCAGGCTGATTTTCACCTTCCTGCTGGCACCGGGATTTGGTATTGAGGGCATTGCTTTTGCGCAGCTGGGCGGCTGGCTGGTCATGCTGGCGTATGAAGTGCCTGTGCTGGTGCATGCCAGACGGTCCCGTGGGGTATAAGTGTGGACTTTGTGAAAAAAAGCGCGGTCGCTTGACAAATGCTGCGCTTTTTTTTATGATTAAAGTTAATTGATACAGTATAGTTAAAGGAGTGGCATCATTGCATATTACGCAGGAATCGGATTACGCGATTCGCATTGTGTATTGTCTGGCCAAAAGTGGCACCCGGCGGGACGCCCGCAGCATCAGTGAGGAGATGTGCGTCACGCTTCGTTTCTCTTTAAAAATTCTCGGAAAACTGGCTGCCAACGGAATCGTAAACAGCTACAAAGGAAACCGGGGCGGCTACGAATTGGCAAATCCGCCTGCCCAGGTGAGCCTGAAAGACGTGATCAACGCGGTGGAAGGACCATATCATCTGTCCAGATGCACCCAGGACGGAGTGTGCAACCGCGGCGCATCGGGCGTCTGTACGTTTCAGCAGGTATTTCGAAAGCTGAGCGACGAGATCAATGAAAAATTACAGAAGGTCAATTTCCAGATGCTTTTGGACGGCGATGTTGACTTCTGAATGCGTAAAACCACACACGGCGCCTTGTGTGCCAAGTGTGGTTTTTTCGTCACTTTTTTTTCAAAAAGCACCTTGACGGCTTGTGTTTTGTGGGGTATAATGCTTAAATGTATCATAATGGCTTAGTGTGCACCATGTGAACAAAAATGGCGAAAATATTTGTGCAAAACGCCAAAAAACATGGGCCGGACAGGCCGTTTATGCGCATTTTGTAAGCCCTGTAACGTTGGAGAAAGAGGAGTGGTCGTACATTATGGTGAAAGTCAAGCCCGTACAACTTGGCAGAACCGAGCGCATGAGCTTTTCCAAGATCGATGAAGTCATCGATATGCCGAACCTGATCGAGGTTCAGAAAAACTCATATCAGTGGTTCCTGGACAAAGGCCTGAAGGAGGTCTTCCGTGATATTTCCACGATCGAGGACTACACTGGAAACCTTGTGCTGGACTTCATCGATTACCGCCTGGATTCCCAGCCCAAATACAGCATCAAAGAGTGCAAGGAACGCGATGCCACCTATGCCGCTCCTCTGCGCGTGACAGCGCGCCTGCTGAACAAGGAGACGGGCGAGGTGAAAGAGCAGGAGATCTTCATGGGAGATTTCCCGCTGATGACCGACTCCGGCACGTTTTTGTACAACGGCGCCGAGCGCGTGATCGTGTCTCAGCTGGTTCGCAGCCCGGGCGTGTATTTCGGCAAAAGTTATGACAAGACCGGCAAGGAGCTGTTTACGGCAACCATGAACCCCAACCGTGGCGCGTGGCTGGAGTATGAGACCGATGCCAATGACGTATTCTACGTCCGCATTGATAAAAACCGCAAGATCCCTGTGACCGTGCTGATTCGTGCACTGGGCCTGGGCGAGGATCAGAAGATCCGCGATTTCTTCGGTGACGACGAGCGCATTGAGGCCACACTGGCCAAAGACCCCACCAAGAGCGAGGAAGAGGGCCTGCTGGAAACCTATCGCAAACTGCGTCCGGGTGAGCCCCCCACAGTGGAGAGCGCGTCCAGCCATTTGAACGGACTGTTCTTTGATCCGCGCCGGTATGATCTGTCCCGGTTCGGACGCTATAAAATGAACAAGAAGCTGGCCATCGGCCGGCGTATTGCGGGCCAGATTGCCGCCCGTGATATCATCGCTCCCCTGACGGGCGAGCTGCTGGCTGCCGCTGGCGAGAAGATCACCATGGAGACCGCCATGGCGGCTGAGCGCGCCGGCGTGAGCGTGGTCTATGTGACTGTGGATGAAAAAGAAGTGAAGGTCATTTCCAACGGCACGGTCAACGCCAATGACTTCTTCTCCTTCGACACAGCGGAGTGCGGCATTGACGAGCGCGTCAACTTTGCCGAGGTATGTGCCATCCTGGATGAGACCAGCGACGTGGAAGAGCAGAAAGCGCTGATCGTGAAAAACCACGACAAGCTGATCGCAAAAACGGTCACGGTGGATGATATCTTCTCTTCCATCAACTATCTGAACGGTCTGGCGCACGGCATCGGCACTACCGATGACATCGACCATTTGGGCAACCGCCGCATTCGCAGCGTAGGCGAATTGCTGCAGAACCAGTTCCGGATCGGCTTCTCCCGTATGGAGCGTGTGATCCGCGAGCGCATGACGCTGCAGGCGCAGGACATGGAAGTTGTCACGCCGCAGTCTCTTATCAACATTCGTCCCGTGGTGGCGGCGATCAAGGAATTCTTTGGTTCTTCTCCGCTGAGCCAGTTCATGGATCAGAACAACCCGCTGGCAGAGCTGACGCACAAGCGCCGTCTGTCCGCACTGGGCCCGGGCGGCTTGTCCCGTGACCGCGCCGGATTCGAGGTCCGCGACGTTCACTACTCGCATTACGGCCGCATGTGCCCCATCGAGACGCCTGAGGGACCGAACATCGGTCTGATCTCCTATCTGGCCACTTTTGCGAAAATCAACGAGTACGGCTTTATTGAGGCGCCGTATCGCCGCATCGACAAAGAGCGCGGCGTTGTCACGGATGAAGTGGTCTATATGACCGCCGACGAAGAGGACGAGTACATTGTTGCGCAGGCCAACGAGCCGATGGACGACGAAGGCCACTTTATGCGCGATCGTGTATCCTGCCGTTACCGCGATGAGATCATCGAGGTTGACAAGAGCCGTCCGGACTTCATGGACGTCTCGCCGAAGATGGTGGTCTCTGTGGCTACCGCAATGATCCCCTTCCTGGAGAACGACGACGCCAACCGTGCGCTGATGGGCTCCAACATGCAGCGTCAGGCAGTGCCTTTGCTGGTTACGGAGCAGCCCATTGTGGCAACCGGTATGGAATACAAAGCGGCCTGCGACTCCGGTGTGTGTGTTCTGGCCAAAAACGACGGTGTGGTTGAGAAAGTGACTGCCGATAAGATCATCGTGCGCACCTCCAAGACCACCACTGACGAGTATGAGCTCATCAAGTTCATGCGTTCCAACCAGGGCACCTGCATCAACCAGCGCCCCATCGTCAACAAAGGCGACGAGGTCAAAAAAGGTGACGTTCTGGCAGACGGTCCCGCGACCAAGAACGGTGAGATCTCTCTGGGCAAAAACGCTCTGATCGGTTTCATGACCTGGGAAGGTTACAACTACGAGGACGCCGTTCTGATCAACGAGAAGATCGTTCGTGAAGACGTTTATACCTCCATCCACATTGAGGAGTATGAGATCGAGAGCCGCGAGA
>CALXIP010000132.1 GCA_944388395.1 uncultured Ruthenibacterium sp. | reverse complement strand
CCCGACGGATGTTCCATCGGGAGTTTTTTGCTTACAGTTCGATTTTTCCAAACAGAGGAAGGTCCGCGCCGTCGTTGATGGTCTCCGTGCGGACGGGCACCACAGGCGCCGCCGAGGGATCACGGGGACGGTCGGCAAACTCACGGCCCGGTGTGGACGAACGGGGCTCACGGGAGCCCTTTCCGCCGCGGCCGCGGCCCTGGCGTCCGCCTTTTCCGCCGCGTTTTTCCCGGCGGTCCCGGCTGTCCTTGCGGGCGGCGGGGTCGGTGGACATGATGACCACACGGCGGTTGGCGCCCTCGCCCGTGGATTCGCTCTTCACGCCTTCCACCTGGCTGACGGCCGAGTGAATGATGCGGCGCTCATAGGGATTCATGGGCTCCAGCGTATGGCTGCGGCCGGTGCGCGCCACCTTGGCGGCGATGCGTTTGGCCAGCGCTTCCAGATTGGCTTCCCGTTTGGCGCGGTAATGGTTCACATCCAGGCCGATCTTGGCGTAATCGCCTTCCACACGGTTGGCGGCCAGGCTGCACAGATAGCTCAGGGACTCCATGACCTCGCCGCGGTGGCCGATCAGGATTCCGCTGTCTTCGCCCTCAACTTTCAGGATGATGGTCTCGCCCTGGCGGACCGCCTCAACGGTGATCTTGGTGGCGCCCATGCAGGCGGCAACTTCCTTCAGATATTCCACAGCCACTTTCGCCTTGGGGTTTGCTTCCAGATCCACCGGGGTCTCCTCCGGTTTCTCGCTCTCTTCGGCGGCAGGCTGCACCGCCGGCTCCTCCACCGGTGCGGGAGCGGGCTTCGGCGCGGGTTTTGCTTTTTCCTGCACAGGCTTTTCCGCCTTCGGCGCAGGCGCCGGGGCCTCGGTCTTTTCCGGGGCTTCCGGCTCTTCTACACTGACACGAACTTTTGCGGGGATGGTTTTGAAGAAGCGTCTGTGGGGCAGCTCCAGCACTTCCACGCTGGCGTCCTCTGCGGCGACGCCCAGCTCGGCGAGAGCCAGCTCCGTGGCCTCTTCCACAGTTTTGCCTGTCATGATAACTTCACGCATCTCTGATTCCTCCCAGTGCGCTTATTCGTCTTTGTAACGTTCGTCTTCCATCTGGCGCGCGCGCTCCAGACGAATGCGGTCCAGCTCGGCCTGCGACACGTCCTTGACTACTTCGGCGCCGTCGGCAGCCACCACTTTGACTTGCTTTTTCTTCTTGCGCTCTGCGCGCTTTGCCTCGATCTCTTCCTGAACCTGCTGTTTGATCTTCTCAGGGTTGTACATTTTCTTCAGGACGATGGACTGCGCCAGCGCAAACACGTTGGACGCGGTGTAATACAGCGAGAAGCCCACAGGCACCGTGAAGGTGATGAAACCGAACATAATGCTCATGGCCCAGGGCAGGAACTTCATGCTGCCGCTCATCTGCTGACCGCTCATGCTCATGGTGACCACGTTCACCAGAATCATGGTCAGCACAGACAGAACCGGGATGATGATGGCCACGCTGAAGAAGCCTACTTCGCTGGGGACCTGAGACAAATCGATGCCGAAGAAGGTGAAGTTGAAGTTGACCACAGAGTCCAGCTTGTCTCCCAGCAGATCACTGAAGGTCTCGGGGTTCTGTTTGACCAGGTTGATCAGCGCGTTCTGCACGGTGTAATGGGCCGCGTCCAGAGAGGTGCCCAGGGTCTCATTGGCCAGGGTGACCATCTCACTGATGACATCTTTGGAGATCAGCAGCACGTACTGCAGCGGACGGTACACCACTTCGATGACGCCGAAGATGACGAACATGTTGATGACCATGGGCAGACAGCCGGCGGTCATGGAGAAGCCCGCGTCCTGCTGCAGCTTCATCATTTCCTCGTTCTGGCGCTGCTTGTCGTTGGCGTATTTTTTCTGGATCTCCTGCATCATGGGCTGAAAAGCCGACATGCGCGCCGTGCTCTTCTGCTGTTTGATGCTCAGCGGGAACATCAGCAGCCTTGCCAGCAGGGTAAAGAGGATCATGGTCCAGCCGTAGTTGGGAATGAACCGATAGATCCACTCCATGATCCAGCCTAAAAGGGGTGCGAGAAAGCCGAATATGTTCATTTACATTTTCCTGTCTGCCTGCGCGGGGCGTTTTTTTTAAGAGGGACGCGCGTGCGCGGCGCGCGTATTTCGGAGACTTGCAAAAATCACCCGTTTTTCCATTTTCCCTTGGGCGGAACGGGATCAATGCCGCCCTTGCAAAGGGGGTTGCAGCGCAAAATGCGCCAGGTGCCCAGCAAAATGCCCTTGATCACGCCGTGGATCTCAATGGCCTGCATCATGTATTCCGAGCAGGTGGGATAGAACCGGCAATTGTTGCCGAGCAGGGGTGAAATAAATTTTTTATATCCTTTGATGGGCAGGATAAACAGCCGCCGGATCCACACTCTCATTGCAAAAGACCTGCGTCCTGCAGCAGCTTTTGCAGGGTGGGCGCCAGCTTGGTGCTTTTCAGCCGCGGTGTGATGCCCCGGGCCACCAGCACGATGTCCACCGGGCCCAGGTCCCGGTCCAGCACCTGATACAGCGCCGCGCGCATCACCCGGCGCGCGCGGTTGCGCATCACCGCATTGCCGATTTTTTTACTGGCCGTGAGCCCTACGCGGGTGTGGCCCGCACGGTTCTTGCGAACATACAAGACAATGTGTGAATGCACATAGGATTTTCCGCGCGAATACGCGCGCACAAAATCATTGTTTCTTGTGATCGGCTCATAGCGCATGTGCCAGAGACATCCTTTCCCTTGCCGCCTTCGCGGATATAAACAAAAAGGCCACGTTTTGAGTGGCCTTTTCCTCGGCGGCCAAACACCGCCTGTTTCTGCATTTTTCATCTCCGGACATGGTCCGGAACCATCGCCTTTTCTCAGGCAGCCAGTTTCGCGCGGCCTTTGCGGCGGCGGGCAGCCAGCACCTTACGGCCGTCGCTGCTCTTGGAACGAGCCAGGAAACCGTGTTTTTTCGCGCGGTGAATCTTTTTGGGCTGGAAAGTACGCTTCATCTTTCTTCCTCCTCTACAACCACAAGATGTTGTGGGTTTCTTTTTAATTTTGTCTAATGTGGCTGTTGATTCATAGAGACAGCCCTGCAAAATAGAACTATACCAGAAAAATACAGGGTTTGTCAACTCTTTTTTCTTTCTTTTGCCGCTTTTGTTTTTTCCTCCGCGTTTGAAAAGGCGCGGCGGCTATTATACTTATATAATATAAGCATTGCGAAAAGAGCACTTTTGTGATATACTTTATCTATCTATTGTATTGTATCATTAGGAGTTGTTTTTGAAAGTATGAATTCGTTTAACGAAGTGTTCAACGCTGTGAAGGAATACTGCAAACAAAATGTGGTTCTGGCCACATACAATCTGTTTTTTGCGGATATTGAGCCGGTGGACTTTGACGGAAACACGGCCACTTTGCAGGTGCGCACGGATTTTGTAAAAAATACCATCGAAAACCGTTATCCGGATCTGATCCCCGAGGCGTTCCGCACGATTCTGGGCTTCGAGCCGAACCTGGTGTTCGTGCTGCCCAGTGCGCAGCCGGCCCCCAGCGCCGCGCCCGTGCAGCAGCCGGACGGAAATTATTCCTACACCTTCGAGACCTTCATCGTGGGTTCCACCAACAAGTTTGCCCACGCGGCGGCACAGGCCGTGGCGGCCAACCCCTCCGGTGCGTACAACCCGCTGTTTATCTGGGGTGACTCGGGACTGGGCAAAACCCACCTTCTGAACGCCATCAAGGCGGAGATCCAGAAAAACCACCCCGATTACAACATCGTCTATGTGGACGGCGAAAAATTTACCAACGAGATCATCAACGCCATTCACGACAACACCACCGCCCAGTTCCACAACAAATACCGGGCGGCGGATGTGCTTCTGGTGGACGACATTCAGTTCATCGGCGGCAAGGAATCCACCCAGGAAGAGTTTTTCCACACCTTCAACACGCTGTACAATGCCGGCAAACAGATCGTTCTGGCATCGGACCGGGCGCCCCGGGAGATCAAAAGCCTGGAGGACCGTCTGCGCACCCGTTTTGAAATGGGCCTGATCGCGGATATTCAGCCGCCTGATTTTGAGACCCGTGTGGCCATCATCCGCCGGAAAGCTGATCTGCTGGGCCTGGATATGCCCGACGACGTGGCCGAGTACATTGCCAACCGCCTGAAAAACAACATCCGGCAGCTGGAAGGCGCGGTGAAAAAACTGGACGCCTACCGGAAGCTGGAGGGCATTCAGCCGGTGATCGGCGCGGCGCAGAACGCCATCAAGGACATTCTCAACGAGATCCAGCCGGTCCCCGTGACCGTGGAGAAGATTCTCTCCGAAGCGGCGCGCACCTACAACACTACGCCGGAAGCGCTGCGCGGCCCCACACGGCGGTCCAATGTTTCCAACGCCCGCAAGGTCAGCATGTACGTGGTGCGTGAGATCACGGGCATGAGCATGGAGGACATCGGCCGGGAATTCGGCGGCCGCGACCACTCCACGGTGGTTTATTCCATCAGCGACATTCAGAAAAAGATGGATACCGACCCCCGCACCCGGGAAACCATCGAGGACATTATCAAAAATGTGAGGGCCTGAAAACCTTTTAAACAGTTATTCTACTTTTCAACATGTTTTTCAACATTCAACACAAGTTTTCCACCGTTTGTCCCGTTGGAAAAACCTCCCTGTTGAAACTCACAACTTTTCCACAGTCCCTTCACAGACCTCCTGGAAACGGAAAAGCCTTTTTTCAGGCCTGTCCGCACACTTTCTTCAACAATTCAACCGACCTTACTACTACGATTACGTTTAAATTTCTATTTTTCTTAAATTTTTGAAAAACAGCCAAGACTTAACAGAAAAGAGGAACCTTATGAAACTGATCTGTGACCGCACCCTTTTGGCCAATGCCATTGCGGGTGTTTCCAAGGCCGTGACCCAGCGCAGCAGCATCCCCGTGCTGGAAGGCATTCTGATGAAGGCCGAAGGCTTCAGCCTGACGCTGACCGGTTACGACCTGGAAATGGGAATCACCACCACCATCGAGGCCAATGTGCTGGAGCCGGGCGACGCGGTGCTTCCCGCGAAGCTTCTGGGCGATATGGTCCGCCGCCTGCCCAGCGAAGAGGTGGAGATCAACGCGCAGGATTCGGGCGCGACCACCATCAAGGGCGGTATCACGGAATTTGACATCATGGGCCTGAACCCCGGCGACTTCCCGGACCTGCCCAATCCCGGCGCAGACAGAACTCTGGACATGGACACCGCCGATCTGCAGGAGATGGTGGACACCACCCTGTTCGCTGTTTCCACCGACGACAAGAAACCCGCGCACACCGGTGCGCTGTTCTCCATTACGCCGGAAAAGCTGACCGTGGTCGCGCTGGACGGCTACCGCCTGGCCATTATTGAAAAACCGGTCCAGGCCACCAAGGAAATCGACATCATCATCCCGGCCAAAACCCTCAGCGAAGTGGTAAAGCTGTTCGGCGAGGCGGACGAGGTGGTCCACATTTCGGCCAACCGCCGTTTCGTGGTGTTCGCCACCCAGAGCTACACAGTCATCAGCCGCCTGATCGAAGGCGAGTTTCTGGATTACCGCCGGGTCATCCCCGAGGGATACAAGACCCGCGTGACGGTGGATGTGCGCGACTTCGCCACCACCATTGAACGCGCCAGCCTGATTATTACCGAGCGGCTGAAAAACCCCCTGCGTGTGATGTTTGACGACCACATCACCGTCCGCTGCCAGACCACACTGGGCAAAGTGGTGGACGAACTGCCCGCCCAAGCGGAGGGCGATCCGGTGGAGATTCGCTTCAACGACCGCTACCTGCTGGACGCGCTGCGCTATTCCCGGTGCGACAAACTGGTGTTTGAGTTGAGCGGACCTCTTTCCCCGGTAAAAGTTCTGCCCAAGGACGGCGGGGACTTCCTGTTCCTGGTTCTGCCGGTCCGCTTTAAAAACGACTGAGGCGGAGGGCACAGATGAAGACCATTGCAATCAAAACAGAATTCATCAAGCTGGACGCGCTTTTGAAGTTTTCCGGGCTGTGCGAGACCGGCGGCGAAGCGAAAAACGCCGTGCAGGACGGCCTTGTGAAATACAACGGCGAAGTGTGCACGCTGCGCGGCAAAAAAGTGCGGCCGGGCGACCGGGTGGAATTTGACGGCGCAGTCATCGAGGTAACGGGCGCGTGATCTTAACACATTTGTCGGTGCGGGATTACCGCAACATTCCGGCGGCGGAGTTTTCGCCGGGCCGGGAGCTGACCGTGATCTGCGGCCAGAACGGCCAGGGAAAGACCAACCTTCTGGAGGCCGTGTGGATGCTGACCGGCGGCAAGAGCTTCCGTGGCTCCAAAGACGCGGAGCTGATCCGGGAAGGTGCCGGTTTCGCGGTGCTGGAGGGCGTCAGCCAGAACCAGACCCGGGAAAATAACATCCGCATTCTGGTGGCGGACGCAAGTGCCGGGAAAAAAGGACGCAGCGCCCGGGTCAACGGTGTGGACCGGGGCCGGGCCTCCTCCATTGCAGGCACCTTCACGGCAGTGGTGTTCGCACCGGGCCATCTGAGCCTGGTCAAGGGCGGGCCTGACGGGCGCAGAAAATTTCTGGACGCGGCTTTGTGCCAGCTGTATCCGGACTACATCAAACTTCTGCGCAGCTGCACCCGGCTGACCGCCCAGAAAAACGCCCTTTTGAAGCAATATTATCAAACGCCCGACGCGGCGGAACTTCTGGATGTGTTCGATGAAAAGCTTGCCGACGCAGGCACGCAGCTCAGCTTGCGCCGACAAGCTTATCTTGCGCAGATCAAACCGGATATTTTATCGATATACCGTGATATTTCGAATGGAAAAGAAACACTGGAAGTTCAGTACGAAGCCTGCTTTACTGCTGACGAACCGCTGCTTGAGCGGATTCGGGCGGTGCGCGGGCGTGATTTGGCGGCGGGGTTCTGCACGGTGGGGCCCCACCGGGAGGATTTCAGCCTGTTTTTGGACGGGCGGGACGCCAAAAGTTTTGCCAGCCAGGGTCAGCAGCGCTCGGCGGTGCTGAGTTTGAAGCTGGCCGAGGCAGCCGGCGCCCAGAAAATTACGGGAGAGCACCCGGTGATGCTGCTGGACGATGTGCTCAGCGAACTGGACGATGCGCGGCAGGCGTATCTGCTCAGCCGCATGGAGCACCGGCAGACCATTGTGACGGCCTGCGACGCTTCCCTGTTCGCAAAGACGGACGGAAAAGTGTACCGGATGGAGAGCGGCGTTTTAAGCGAGTGCTGAAGGAGGAAGAAAAACATGTATCTTCACCTGGGGCAGGAGTGCATCATCCGCACCAAGGAGATTTTGGGAATCTTTGATCTGGACTCCTCCACGCTTTCCAAACACACGCGGGATTATCTTGCGCGTGCCGAAAAAGAAGGCCGCGTGGTCAATGTGACGGCGGAGCTGCCCAAAAGTTTTATTGTGACCACCGGCGAAAACGCAAAGGTATACATCAGCCAGATTTCCGCGGCCACGCTGAAAAAGCGCAGCGGCTACATCGACGATATAGCGATTACGAAATAGGAGAATGGGAATGTCTGAACAAAACACAAATCAGCACGAGTACGACGGCAGCCAAATCCAGGTATTGGAAGGTCTGGAGGCGGTGCGCAAACGCCCCGGCATGTACATTGGCTCCACAGGCCCCCGAGGACTGCATCATCTGGTGTACGAGATCGTGGACAACGCGATCGACGAGGCGCTGGCCGGTTTCTGCGACCACATCGAAGTGACCATCAAAAAGGATAACATCATTCAGGTGACGGACAACGGCCGCGGCATCCCGGTGGACATTCAGCCGAAGCTGGGCATCCCGGCGGTGACGGTGGTCTTCACGGTTCTGCACGCGGGCGGCAAGTTCGGCGGCGACAACTCCGGCTACAAGGTGTCCGGCGGTCTGCACGGCGTGGGCGCCAGCGTGGTGAACGCCCTCAGCGAGTGGCTGGAGGTCACGGTGCACAAGGACGGCCGCATGTACCGCCAGAGCTTCAAGCGCGGTGTGGCCGACGCGGACCTGCAGGATCTGGGAACCACAGACCTTCCCAACGGCACCACGGTGGTCTTCAAGCCGGACCCCGAGATGTTCGAGGTGCTGGAATACGATTATGAAACGCTGAACGTTCGTCTGCGGGAAGAGGCGTTCCTGAACGCCGGTGTGCGCATCACGCTCACCGACGAGCGCCCGGGCAAAGAGCAGCAGGAGAGCATGTGCTACGAGGGCGGCATCCGCAGCTTTGTGGAGCACATCCACGCGGAGCAGGGCCTGGAGGTGCTGCATCCGGACGTGATCTACCTGAAGGGCAAGCTGGGCGACTCGGTGGCGGAAGTGGCCATGCAGTACAACGACAGCTTCAAGGAGTGCATCATCTCCTTTGCCAACAACGTGAACACGCCGGACGGCGGCACCCACGAGGAAGGATTCAAGACAGCTCTGACCCGTGTGTTCAATGACTTTGGCCGCGCCAAGGGCTACATCAAGGAAAAGGACGACAACCTGTCCGGTTCCGACGTGCGCGAGGGCCTGACCGCGGTCATCAGCGTGAAGCTGACCGAGGCTCAGTTCGAGGGCCAGACCAAGGCAAAGCTGGGCAACACCGAGATCCGGGGCCTTGTTTCCGGCATGGTGTACGACAAACTGAAGGAGTTCTTTGAAGAGAACCCCGCGGTGGCCAAATCCATTTATGAAAAGGCCATGCAGGCGGCCCGCGCCCGCGAGGCTGCCAAGCGCGCCCGGGAACTGGTGCGCCGCAAGTCCGCCCTGGAAACCAGCCGCATGCCGGGCAAACTGGCGGACTGCCGTGAAAAAGATCCTTCCAAAACCGAAATCTTCATCGTCGAGGGTGATTCCGCCGGCGGCTCGGCCAAAATGGGCCGGGACTCCAACATTCAGGCCATTCTGCCGTTGTGGGGCAAAATGCTGAACGTGGAAAAAGCCCGCATCGACAAGGTGTACGGCAACGACAAGCTGACCCCTGTGGTCACGGCGCTGGGCTGCGGCCTGGGCGAGGATTTTGATATTTCCAAGCTGCGCTATCACAAAGTGTTTATCATGGCCGATGCGGACGTGGACGGAAGCCACATTGCCACCTTGCTGCTGACGTTCTTCTTCCGCTTCATGCGGCCTTTGATCGAGGGCGGGCACGTGTACATTGCACAGCCGCCTCTGTTCCGCATTCAGAAAGGGCAGAAAATCAAATACGCGTACAATGACACCGAGCTGAGCCAGATGATGGCCGAGCTGGGTCAGGGCGCCAAGGCAAACCGCTACAAAGGCTTGGGCGAAATGAACCCCGAGCAGCTGTGGGAGACCACCATGAACCCCGAAAACCGTGTGATCGTTCAGATCACCATTGAAGACGCCATCAAGGCGGACCAGACCTTCAGCATTCTGATGGGCGACAAGGTGGAGCCCCGCAAAAACTTCATTGAGAAAAACGCCCAGTACGCAACGTTGGACGTGTGATTTGACAGGGAGAAGAAATTATGATTGAAAATTCCATCACGGAAGGCACACGCCTGATTGTACGTGACATCAAGGAGGAGATGGAGTCGGCGTTCATCGACTACTCCATGTCCGTTATCACCCAGCGCGCACTGCCCGATGTGCGCGACGGCCTCAAGCCCGTGCACCGGCGCATTCTGTACACCATGCACGAGCGCGGCAACGACCCCAGCCATCCCACCCGCAAGTCCGCGGACACAGTGGGCGCGGTGCTGGGCTCGTACCATCCCCACGGCGACGCGTCTGTGTACGATGCCATGGTGCGTCTGGCACAGGATTTCTCCATGCGCTATCCTCTGGTAGACGGCCAGGGCAACTTCGGTTCCGTGGACGGCGACCCCCCTGCGGCCTACCGTTACACCGAGGCCCGCATGAGCAAAATGGCCGTGGAACTGCTGCGGGACATTGACAAGGAGACCGTGGATTTCCAGCCGAACTTCGACGAGTCCAAAAAGGAGCCCACGGTTCTGCCCTGCCGCATTCCCAACCTGCTGGTGAACGGCTCTCAGGGCATTGCGGTGGGTATGGCCACCAATATCCCGCCCCACAATCTGCGGGAAGTGATCGACGGCATTGCCGCGCTGATCCATGACCCGGACATCGAACTGGCCGGTCTGATGGAGCACATCAAGGGACCGGACTTCCCCACCGGCGGCATCATCATGGGCCGCTCCGGCATCCGGGCCGCTTACGCCACGGGCCGCGGTAAAATCACCCTGCGCGGCCGGGCCCAGATCGAGGAGAAGGCCAACGGCCGGTTCCAGATCATCGTGACCGAAATTCCCTACATGGTGAACAAGGCCCGCCTGATCGAGAACATCGCGGACCTGGTGAAAGACAAGCGCATTGAGGGCATTTCCGATTTGAACGACGAGTCCAACCGCGAGGGCATGCGCATTGTGATCGAGCTCAAGCGCGAGGCCAATCCCCAGGTGGTGCTGAACCAGCTGTATCGCTATACCCAGCTGCAGGATACCGTGGGCGTCATTATGCTGGCGCTGGACGGCGGCGTGCCCAAGGTCATGACGCTGAAGGAAATGCTGCAGAAATATCTGGACTTCCAGAGCCAGGTGGTGCGCCGTCGCACCAACTTCGATTTGAAGAAAGCCGAGGAGCGGGCACACATTCTGGAAGGTCTGCGCCGTGCCGTGGACATTGTGGACGAGATCATTGCCACCATCCGCGGCTGCAAGGGCGGCAAGGCTGAGGCAAAAGCCGCCATCATGGACAAATTCGAGTTTGACGATCCCCAGGCCACGGCCATTGTGAACTTCCAGCTGGGCCAGCTGGCCGGTCTGGAAATTTTGAAAATCGACAACGAGCTGGGCGAGCTGCATGAAAAAATCAGCGACTGGCGTGCGATTCTGGCGGACGAGCAGAAAGTTCTGGAGATCGTGGAAGATGAATTGAATGTGATGCGGGAGAAGTACGGCGATGACCGCCGCACCGAGATCGCTCACGTTTCCGGCGAAGTGGACATCGAGGACCTGATCCCCGAAGAGCAGTGCGTGTTCACCCTGACCCATGCGGGTTACATCAAGCGCCAGCCGGCGGACACCTATCAGGCGCAGCGCCGGGGCGGCCGCGGCATCACGGCGCTCTCCCGCAAGGACGAAGATTTCGTGGAGGAGCTGTTCCTGGCATCCACCCACGACCATCTGCTGTTTGTCACGGACCTGGGCCGTGTGTTCCGGATGAAAGGCTACCAGATCTACGAAGGCAGCCGCACTTCCCGTGGTGTGAACATTGTCAACCTGCTGCAGCTGCAAAACGGTGAGCAGGTCACCACCATGCTGCGTGTGTCTGAGGAGACCGAGGGCGCTTATCTGGTAATGGTCACCAAACAGGGTATCATCAAGCGCACAGAGCTGTCCGCTTACAGCAACATCCGCAAGTCCGGCCTGATCGCCATCACGCTCAACGAGGGTGACAGCCTGGCCTGGACGGGAATCACCGACGGTGAAAGAGATCTGATCGTAGCTACCCGCGGCGGCGTTGCCATCCGCTTCTCCGAGCAGGATGCCCGTGTGGTGGGCCGCACCGCCATCGGCGTGCGCGCCATCCGCCTGGCCGGGGACGACCATGTGGTGGGTGCCGGCATTGTGCGCGAGGGCGCCACGGTCATGACCGTGACGGAAGAAGGCAAGGGACGCCGCACTTCCGTGGACGGATACCGCACCCAGTACCGCGGCGGCAAGGGCATCCGCAACTACGGCGAGACCGGTCATGTGGCCGGCATCCGCGTAGTGGATGAGGACGACGACATCATCCTCATCAGCATGACGGGCATCATCATTCGCATGCACGTGGCGGACATCAATGCTCAGAGCCGGTATGGTTCCGGCGTTCGCGTGATGCGCCTGGGCGAAGGCGACAAAGTGGTCACCGTGGCCCGCACCGAGCGCAGTGACGAAGAAGAAGTGGAAAAGCCGGAAGAGACCGGTGAGGATATGACCGAGGATGAGATCGCCGCGCTCACAGCGCAGGAAGAATCGGAAGAATAAGGAGGCGGTTTTGCAATGGATATGCGGAACTGGAATGTAGATAAATCCCAACTGGAACGGCAGCAGCAGGAACTGAAAAACAAAATGGCGTTTACCTATTTGGGCCACGGCCCCAAAGCCACCGGTTTTCTGGCCAAGGAGTTTAAGCGCAAACCCGGCCTGTATGCCCGCTGCACGACCTGCGGGTACTATATGCCGCTGGACGCCAAAGGCGAAGAGGTGTGCATCTGCGGCAATCTGCACCGCACCGAGCACGACTTTAAAACCGAGCTGCCCGCCAACGAGATCGAAATTTTTAAAGGTCAGTCCAGGGGCTGAAAACAACATCTGAAACCGAGGGCAGTGCCGCGCACTGCCCTGCTTTTTGTAAAAATAACATTTTGTATTTTTATATAATAAATTACCTTTTGTAAAAAAGAGAGGAACCAGTCATGATACAGGAAAGAACCATTGCAGCCATCGCCACTCCGCCGGGTGCGGGCGGCATTGCCGTGGTGCGTCTGTCCGGCGAGGAAGCGTACCGCGTGGCGGCAAAGGTGTTCCGCCCGGCCAACCCCCGCAAACAGCTGGAACAGGCCAAAGGATATACGGCGTTGTTCGGCCATTTTGTGCAGGACGGCCGGGTGTGCGATGAAGTGGTGGCACTTTGTTTTCGCGCGCCCC
Source organism: uncultured Ruthenibacterium sp. (assembly GCA_944388395.1). Taxonomy (GTDB): domain Bacteria; phylum Bacillota; class Clostridia; order Oscillospirales; family Ruminococcaceae; genus Ruthenibacterium; species Ruthenibacterium komagatae. The sequence continues at coordinate 2,204 of CALXIP010000132.1, read as the reverse complement.
ACAGCTACACCGGCGAAGATGTGGTGGAGCTCTCCTGTCACGGCGGCAGCACGGTCAGCAGCCAGCTGCTGCGCGCCTGCCTGGACGCGGGCGCGCAGGCGGCCGGTCCGGGCGAGTTTACCAAGCGGGCGCTTCTGGCGGGCCGCATCTCGCTGACCCAGGCCGAAGCGGTGATGGACCTGATCGGTTCCACCTCCAAACAGGGAGCGGCCGCCGCAGCTGCTGCCATGGAAGGTGCGCTGTATCGCAAAATCGATGGTGTGCGCGCGCATCTGATCTCCCTGGCCGGACATCTGGCAGCCTATACGGATTACCCGGAGGAGGATGTGCCGGAACTCTCTCTGGAAGCACTGGCTTCCTCGCTGCGGGAAGACCGGAAAACGCTGGAAGAGTTGATCCGCGGTTATGACACGGGCGCGGTCCTGCGCCGGGGCGTGCAGACGGCCATTGTGGGAAGCCCCAATGTGGGCAAGTCCACGCTTCTGAATCTTCTGTCCGGGTTCGAGCGGGCCATCGTCACCCCGGTGGCGGGCACCACCCGGGACGTGGTGGAACAGGAGATCGAGCTGGCAGGCGTGCGGCTGCATCTGGCAGACACGGCGGGCATCCGCCAGACGGATGACGTGGTGGAGGCCGAGGGCATCCGCCGCAGCTTTGCCCGTCTGGAACAGGCAGGGTTTGTTCTGGCGGTGTTTGACGCATCCAAAGAGGCGGACAGCGAGGACGAAACGCTGGCCCGCCGATGCGCCGGCCGTCCGGCTCTTGCCATTTTGAATAAAAACGACCTTCCCCGCCGTTTTGACGAGCATGTGATCGCACCGTATTTTTCCAAAATCGTGTCCATCAGTGCCAATGACCCCGCCTTTTTGAAAACCGTGGAACAGGCGGCGGCCGAAGTGCTGGGCGTGGCAAATTTGGACACCGACGCCATGCTGCTTGCCAACGAGCGCCAGCTGGCCTGCGCCAAAGCCGCCCGGGATGCTTTGACCGAAGCGCTGGACGCGGTGGAGGCGGGCTTTACGCTGGACGCGGCGGGCGTATGTGTGGACGACGCGCTGAACGCGTTGTATGAATTGACCGGCGAACACGCCTCCGACGATGTGATCGAAGAGGTGTTTTCCAAGTTTTGTGTTGGAAAATAAATCGATAAATCGTTATTTATGGAGATTTTTTGATGAAACAAAACCTTTCTGCACTCTGGTCGCTTCGCCGGGCGATTGCCCGGCGCGAGGCGCGCAGGCCCGTCCGGGTCTGCCGTTATACCCTGCCCGGAGAGGGATCGCTTCGGCTGGTTCATCTGACCGACCTTCACCTGGATGATCGAACGGATTGGAACGCCCTCTCCCGTCTGGTGGAGCAGGTCAACCGCCAGCATCCGGATGTGGTGGTTTTCACGGGAGATCTGGTCTGTCATCCGGAGCCATTCCGTCAGTGGAAAACCGCCGCGGAGATTCTGCGCCGCATTCAGGCGCCCTGCGGCGTGTTTGCCGTGCGTGGGAATCATGATCTTTTCGGGGCGGGCCAGCAGGCGCAGCGCCTGTTTGAAAAAAGCGGCTTTGTTCTTTTAAAAAACCAGGTGGCGCGGGTGCAGACGCCCAGCGGCACACCGGTGGTCATCGGCGGGATGGACGATGTTTATTTTCAAAATTTGTCCGACCCGTCTTCCCTGCTTTGCATGCGGTATGCGCAGGGAATCCGCATCGTGCTGGTGCATGGGCCGACGCTGGCAAAAAAAGTTCCACGTGGAACAGCGGATTTGATTCTGGCCGGCCACAGCCATGCGGGCCAGGTATATGCGCCGGTGGTCTGGCGCGCCTGGATGACCAAAAAGGTGGGGCATTACCTGCAGGGCTTTTACAACGTGCATGGAATGCGGCTGTACGTTTCGGCCGGTCTGGGAGAAAGCGGACCGGGCTTCCGGCTGTTTTGTCCCCGGGAGCTGACCATTTTTGATTTTGAGCAGATGGGGAGAGAACATTTTTGAATCATTTGGGAGATTTTGACGTTGTGGTCATCGGCGCAGGGCACGCCGGCATCGAGGCGGCCTGTGCCGCCGCGCGGCTGGGCGTGCAAACGGCGCTGTTTACGCTGACGCTGGACGGCGTGGGCAATCTGCCCTGCAATCCGTCCATCGGCGGCACCGCCAAGGGACACCTGGTGCGGGAAGTGGACGCTTTGGGCGGCGTGATGGGTCTTGCCGCGGA
>CALXIP010000131.1 GCA_944388395.1 uncultured Ruthenibacterium sp. | reverse complement strand
GGGAGGGCAGACCGATTTTGATGTCGTCGTGGATGTTGACGCTTTCGATGCCCAAAATTTCCAGGCCCGCGCGGTTCACCTGCTCTTTCAGGCGGAGGACTTTTTCCTTTTCCCATTTTTCCCCGGGAAGGGTGTCGTATAAGGTGGTGATGACCCCGCGCACACCGGCCACCTGGCGAATCTGCGAGAGCGTGACGGTGTCAAACCCGTCGCCGAACCAGCGCAATCCCATTTTCATGCTTGTCGTCTCCTTTTTCGTCGTTTCATTACCATCCTAACCTGAAAACGGAAAAGAAACCGACCTGTTGACGCTCTTTTTTCAAAACTTTTTGGGGTAGGGGAAAACGAAGGCGCTGCCGGGGATTCCGCCCGCCCTGCCTGACGAAAAAAGCGCCCCTTGCATCCCGCGGGATGCAGGGGGCGCTTTTGCGTTTGAGGCTCAGTCGGAGGGCATGGCGCCTTCCACAAAGCTGCGCACATCGTCGCTGAGGGTCTTCACGTTGTCCTCGCCGATGTAGATCATGTGGCCCGAGGGATAGCCCTTCAGAGACACACGGTCCATGGGCAGGCCCGCGTGGTTCAGCATGTAATAGATGATGCCGATGTGGGTGGCGGTGTCGTAATAGCCGTTGGTGAAGAACACCCGCAGCCCGTGCATGCGGTACATGGCGTTGCGCAGCTGCTCGCCGGTGGTGCCCATGGGCGCTTCCCGGTTCCAGCGGTCCTTCTTGGTGTACAGGTCGTACATGCAGGCCGAGGGCACGTACACCCGGTCCAGATGAATGTTCAGCTTGGGGAAGATCACGCCCGTGAGCACGCCGAAGAAGAACGCGCCGTACCGGTCGCTGGAGGCGTCGTCGTACACGCCCGCCACATTTTCCACGGCCTCGGGCACGTAGCGGGGCCGGGTGATGCGGCCGTCGAACCGGGCCACCGAAGCGCCCTTCTCTTTGATGACTTCCAGCCGGAAGCTCTCGTCGTCGATGCGCAGGGCCCGGTCGGTCAGGTACTGGCGGGAAACGCCGGTGAACGCCTGAATCTGCCGGATCACGTCTTCACGCTCGTCCCCGGTCAGGGAATCGCCCCGGTACAGCGCCGACAGATAGGTGGTGTCCGCAAAGGCGCGGGCCCGCTTCACAAACGCTTCCAGCGTCTCTTCCGTGGGGTGGTTGTGATACCAGTGAATGGCGGCGTAGGAGGGGAAGGCCACCACGGCGTGCTCCACCGGGACCTCCCGCTCGAAGTATTTGCCCGTGGTCACGGTGTTGCCGATCATGACGATGCCGTCAAAGGCCAGCGCGTAGGAGCGCTCGTGGCTGCGGGTGGCCGCGATGCCTGCCGCGGTGGCGGCACGGGTGCAGCCGTAGCTCTCGCCGATCAGGTATTTGGGGCTGGTCCAGCGGCCGTAGCGGTGCAGCCACTTTTCAATGAACACCAGCAGCGCCTCGGCGTCCTCTTCAATGCCGTAGAACTTGTCGGCGCTGTTCTCGTCCAGCAGCACGCCGTAGCCGGTGCCCACCGGGTCCACCAGAACGATGTCCGCAATGTCCAGCAGGCAGTCGGGGTTGTCCATGGACTTGTAGGGCGGCAGCGAGGTGGCGCGGTCCGTCTCCTCGTAAAACACGCGGGTGGTGCCAAAAAAGCCCGCGTGGACGTGCATGGAGGACGAGCCGGGGCCGCCGTTGAAGCCGAACAGCACCGGGCGGTTGGTCACATCCTTCACGTCAGAGCGGAAATACGAGTAGGAGAAAATGGACGCGATGGGCTTGCCGGACGCGTCGTAGAACACATTGTCCTCACTGACCGTATGGTAGGGGACCCGCTGGCCCCGCAGCTGGATCTCGCCGTCGGATTCGAACCGGGCGGGCGCAAAGGTGGCGGGGTCGAACTTTTCTGTGATGTACATGTGCTTCAAACCTCCTTGTTTGTTGTCTCAGCAGTCCTGCCGGCGGATGACGCCGCCGGGCAGCGCGCCGGTGTGCTGTCCGTTGCGAAGAACGGGCGTGCCGTTGACCAGCACGTGCTCGATGCCCTCGGGATACACCGCGGGGTCCAGCACGTTCTCGTTGGTCTTCAGGCGGTCCCAGTCGATGACCACGACGTCCGCCTGCTTGCCGGGCGCCAGTGTGCCGCGCTTTTGAAAGTGCAGAATTTCCGCCGGGCGGCCGGTGAGCTTGTAGATCATCTGCTCCCGGTCATCCCCGCCCAGCTCGGTCAAAAACTTGATGAAACCGCAGTAGGTGTTGGGGTTGGGTTTGTTGCCGGGGCTTTCGGGGTCGTAGGCCACGGTGGAGTCCAGGCCGAACACAAAGGTGTCGTTGCCCAGGGTGGCTTTGGGATGCCCCACAAAGGTCTTGACGCTCTCGGCGTTGGCGTCGTGCACGGCGCGGAAGATCTGGGTGCGGCAGTCCAGCAGCAGAAGGTCGAACAGCGCTTCCAGCGTCTCCTTGCCCATCATGACGCCCACCTGTTTGGCGGTTTTGCCCTCGTACTGCTTTTCGGCGCAGCGCATGATTTTGATTTCCTCTTCCCAATCCGGCTGGACCTTGGGGTTCAGAATGTAATAAGTACCGCCGTAGATGGCGTCCCGAATCTGCTTGCGGTAGTCCAGCTTGGTCAGGTTGTGCAAAAACAGGGTGATGCCGCCGGTGAACTTGTACCAGGGGCGGAACAGGGTGATCAGGTCCGGGGCGATCATGGTGCCGCCTGTGGAGTTGGGGATCACGTCAAAGCCCGCGCGCACGCCCCGGGCCACGTAGTCGTCAATGACCTGCAGGGTGCGCTGAGACGCCGCCCGCTGCAGGAAATCGTCGTTGGCCGGGTACAGCTCGTACCCTTTGGACAGATGGGAGATCTGCACCTGAATGTCGTTGCGCAGGCCGATCTCCAGAATTTCGATGATGCCGTCGATCTTCTTCTGGCGCTTGGGCGTGCCCACCCGGGGGCCGGTCTTGCGCCAGTGGGCGAACAGAATGCCGTTGTCCTGCTTCAGTTCCCGGCTCATCTCCAGCAGCTCCTCGGTGTCGGAGAAGATGCCCGGCTCGTAGTCCAGACCCACGGACATGCCGAAGGCGCCCGCGTCCAGCGCCTCGTGGATGTGCGCTTTCAGCTGTTCCTTCTCCTGCGGGGTGGGCTTGCGCAGGCCGTCCGGCCCCATCACGTTCATGCGGATGGTGCTGTAGCCCAGCACGGTCACGATGTTGCCGGAAGTGCCGTGGGCGTCCACCGCGTCCAGCCACTCGTGGAAGGTGTGCCAGCTGGGGTCGAAGCCGCAGTGCTTGCGGATCAGGGGAATGGCGTCCTCGCTGAGTGCGTAGTAATCCTCGTTGTACATGTCCGCGTACAGCTTGGGGGTCAATTCGTCAAAAATGTCCCGCATGGCCTGATTGGCCAGCCAGTATTTGCCGATGGGCGCGATGGACTGGCCGCACATGCAGCCCACAAAGGTGGTGATGCCCTGGTGCAGCATGCTGTCCATGGTGGGGTAGCCCAGCAGGGTCTGGTCCGCATGGGAGTGCATTTCGATGAAGCCCGGAGTGACCACCTTGCCCCGGGCGTCGATGACCTGGGCGGCGCTTTCGCCGCTCAGATCGCCAATGGCTGCAATTTGATCGCCGCGGATGCCCACGTCGGCCCGCACGGCCGCGGCACCGGTCCCGTCGATCACGGTGCCGCCCTGAATCAGAATGTCATACATAGGGCCGCCTCATTTCTTGTCCCATACCTGGCGGAACACGCGCATCAGGTTGCCGCCCAGCACTTTTTCAATGTCGGCCTGGCCGAAGCCGCGGGCCAGCATGTGGTCCACCAGGTTGTCCCACTCGTCGAAGTAGTTGAAGCCCTGCACGTGCTTCTGGTTGCCGTCAAACTTGCCGAACCAGTTGGGGCAGGTGCGCTCGAACTCCACACGGCCCATCAGGTAATCCAGGGTGGGACGTTTCCAGCGGTCGGTGCCGATGCCGATGTAATCGATGCCCACCAGATCCGCCACGTGGGCGATGTGGTCGATGTACCGGTCCACGGTGGGCCAGGTGCTCTGGTCCTCGTTGCACATGACGCTGTGGGGGCACAGGCAGATCACGCCGCCCTTGGCCGCCAGCGCTTTGATCTGCTCGTCGTTGGCGTTGCGGGTGTGCTTGGCCACGTCGTAGCAGGAGGAGTGGGAGAAGATCACCGGGTCCGAAGAGGTGGCGATGGCGTCCAGCGAGGTGCGGCGGCCCACGTGGGACAAGTCGATCAGCATGCCCACCCGGTTCATTTCATAAATGCACTGCTGGCCAAAGCGGGTCAGGCCCGTGTCGTTGCCCTCAAAGGCGCCGGAGCCGATGTGGCACTGCTGGTTGTAGGTCAGCTGCACGATCTTCAGGCCCAGACGGTTCAAAAGCGAGATGTAGCGCAGGTCCTGCTCGAAGCAGAAGGCGCCCTGGGTGCTCATGATCACGGCCAGCTTGCCCTCGGCTTTGGCCCGCTCGATGTCGGCGGAATGGGTGGCGATGATCACCTTGTCCGGGCAGGTCTCTTCCAACAGATAATATTGATGGATGGCTTTGCAGCACTCGGTGAAGGAACAGGGGTAGTTGTCGTCCACGATGGTGGTGCTGATGGCCGTGACGCCGCCCTCCAGCAGGATGTCCACAATGTTTCTCCCCGGCGCACAATCGAAGGGGGGATCGGTGAACAGGCCATGGAACAGCGAGTCAATGGCATAGGACTCTTTCAGGATGCGGGATGCCTCTGCGGATACGTTCTTCATGAAAAAACCTCCTGGTACTGCAATGTTTAGCGGCTGCAATACTCTATTTGTAATTTGTTTTATTATTTCACAAAGAAAAAGGAAAATCAATATCGAATAATATACGATATTTTTGTTTTTTGTGGATTGATTTTTGCACGAAAAATCATTGACAAACCAATGTTTAGTGATTATAATGGGATAAAACTTAACACAAAAAACATGGTTTTTTCACAAAAATGGACCAGTTTGTTGTGAAAGTGCAACAAGAATTAGTCGAAAGTTTGTGAAACATGCACCATGTGCGCGAACCGCGTACAGATTCGGCGCGGCGCTGTGAAAAAAAGAATATATCATATAGGATTTTCAGCAAAAAGGAGAGATGGGCCGTGAAGTTTGTCTTTAACGAAGAAAAAAATGAAGAGATGCGCCATATTCTGATGATGCGGCCCACGGTGGAAGAGGGCGAAAAGCTGCTGGCCAAGGACGATACCGACGCCTACGCCTGGTACGTGTACGGCACGGCGCTGGGCCTGCAGGGGGATTATGACAAAGCGGTGGAAGCTTATTCCCACGGCATTGCGTATGACCCGTTCTACGCGCCCAACTATTTCGGCCGCGGCCGCAAGCTGAACGTCAGCGGTCACTTCTGGCAGGCCGTGGCGGATTTCACCGTGGCCATCCATCTGGACTCCGACAACTGGACCTACTGGTACTACCGTGCCACGGCTTTGAATATGAAGGGCCACGTGGAGGAATCCATTGACGATTTCAAAAAGTGCATTTCCCTGACCGCTCCCCAGGAGCATTACCCCCTGGCGGACTGGCTGTACACTTCCAACGTGGAGCTGGGCCGGTACAAAGAGGCTGAGGAGAGTTTGAATCTGGTGGACGCTTCGGAGGAAGCACCGCAGATGGATTACGGTTACCGCCGGTCGGTCCTCCTTTATAAAGGAATCGTGAAACCGGAAGAGTTTATCGATATTCCGCTGCTGGAAAAGAATGTCCTTCCCCAGAAGGACCGGGTGCGGATGGAGCTGAATGGTTTGTACTACAGCCTGTACTGCTACTGGCTGGTCCACGGTGAACCGGAAAAGGCCAAGGATGCCATCCGCGAGCTGCTGAAGGTGGCATATCCCGGCGCGTTTGCCCACACCAAGGCGATCCCCATTGCCAAGCGGCTGGGCCTTCTGGAGTAAGGCGCGCAAAGTTCATAAAGGCACATTGCAGAAAATTCAACAAAGGCGTTTGAATCTGCATAGTGGGAAACTATGCGTTCGAACGCCTTTTTATTAAAAGAAAGAATCATATAGGATATACGAGTTTTACAAAGGCGGTGTATAAAATGAAGTTTGTGTACAACGAGGAAAAAAACCAGGAGATGCGCCGGATGCTGATGATGCAGCCCACGGTGAAAGAGGGCAAGGCGCTGCTGGAAAAGGACGAGACCGACGCCTATGCCTGGTACGTCTACGGCAAGGCCCTGGGTCTGCAGAAGGACTATGAGGGCGCCATCGAGGCCCATTCCCAAGGGATCGTGTACGACCCGTTCTACGCGCCCAACTACTTCGGGCGGGGCAGCAAGATGAGCCTGACAGGCCGCACCTGGAGCGCCATCGCCGACTACAGCGTGGCGCTGCATCTGGATTCCGACAACTGGATGTACTGGTACTATCGTGCCACCACCCTGAACCTGGCGGGCTATGTGGAGGAGTCCATCGACGACTTCCGCCAGTGCATGCATCTGTCCCGTCCCTTTGAGCACTATCCGCTGGCCCACTGGATCTACACGGCCTATGTGGAGCTGGGCAAGTTCGCCGAGGCGGAAAAGAGTCTGGAGCTGATCGACGCCACGCTGGAGCCGCCCCAGATGGACTATGGCTAC
>CALXIP010000130.1 GCA_944388395.1 uncultured Ruthenibacterium sp. | reverse complement strand
GGTTCGATGCCCTCCCGCTGCGCCAGAACAAACGCACGGAGATCTTGAAAAGCGCTCCGTGCTTTTTTGTATACCGCCGCGCTTATTCCGCCAGCAGCAACAGCAGCTGCTCGGCCTCTTCTTTCATCACGTCTTCCTTGCGGGTCAGATAGCGGCACAGCGGCTGCAGAACCGCCCGCACCGGCGCGCCCTTTTGCCGGTTTTCCAGGGCGCACCGGGCCTGCACGCAGAAGTCCAGCGCCGTATCCAGCCAGCGCTGCACCTCTGTCCGATACGCGGCCGGCAGCGCCTGCAGCCGGCGGAAACAATCTTCCGATTCGCTCAGGTAGCTCTGCAGCCGGTCCAGCTCTTTCGCCTGGATCAGCCTTCCCGCCTCCGAATGAGGCCCCGGCGACGGCTGGTCCTGATAATGATAGCCCAGGCGCAGAAGATGCGACACATACAAAAACTCCTCCAGCCGGAGCCAGTCCGGCGCCAGCGCTTCGCCCAGCAGCTCTTGGGCCGCCCGGCGTCGGCTGTCTTCCGGGTCATAGGCGCGGGCATTCCACAGATAGTCCGCATAGGCGATGGCCGCGAACTTGGAGCAGGCCGCCGACTCCATGGGGTTGATGATGACCCCCTGCGACCAGTCGCCCAGATCCCGGTCCCGGTTGCGAATGGGCGAAACGTGGAATTCGTCCTTCATCTCCATGTCGTTCACCGGGTAATTGTCCCAGTACAGGGGCTTGTGGTTTGTGTGCTGCGCAAAGAACCGCGCCTGCGCAGACGTGATCTGCGCCGAGCAGATCCGCTCGCCCGTAAACATCAGCAGGCACTCCTGAGGAATGCCGCAGCCGAAACGGCGAATGTAATCCTCATCCCCCGCGCCGTGGTACTGGGTGGGGCACACCCACAGCGTCGCCTGGGCATCCATCTGCCGCAGCGCCTGCCACACCCCGTTCACCAGGTCGATGTGCGCGCTGACCAGGTCCGGGTACTTCCGGCGGTCCGACTCGTGCTCGATGCGCTCGCCGATGTCGTCCAGCAGCAGGCCGAACCGGTGCACGCCCAGCCGGGACACCTGGCGGTACTTTTCCAGCACAAGGGCCCGCTCCCGCGCAGAGGAGTACTCAATGTCCAGCCCCGGCGCCAGCAGATAGACGAAGTCCACCTGCTGTTCCGCGCAGATATCCCGCATCCGGCACAGCTCCTGCAGTTTCTCCTCCGGATAGGGCTCGCGCCATTTCTCCCGGTGATAGGGGTCGTCCTTGGGTCCGTACAGATAGGTGTTCAGCCCGTGCGCTGCCAGTGTGCCGATCACATCCGCGCGCTGTTCCATGGTCCAGGGCTTTCCGTAAAACCCCTCGATGATGCCCCGGATACGGAACGACGGCCGGGCCCGGTACAGCCCGGCGCGCACGCCCCCCTCTTCCAGAACGCACCGCAAAGCGTTCCAGGCGAAGGCCCTGGCCCGGGGCGTATCCGCGTAAAGCGTGACCGCCTGCGGGTCAAACCGGATGGCAAAGCCATCGCCGCCTTCCCCGGCCGCCACCGTCACAGGCACCGCACACCCGTCACAGAGAACGCCGCCTTTTCCGTCCGGCGTAAAAACAGCCGTTCCGCTTTGTTCCATCTGCGAAAAGATCAAATGCAGCTGATCCATGGCAAGCCCCCCTTACAGCGCCTTTACTTTTTGTGCGTACGCGCGGCAGTACACCTGGTTGACCATGTCGCCGCCGTCGGTGTTGCTGGAGGCAAAGACCCGGGGCTCTTTGCCCATTTTCTGCAGGCAGGTGGCCGTCTCCGCCACCAGGGCCTCCAGCAGCGCACAGCCCACCACCGTGGACGTGGGCGAGGTTTTGCGCCCGCCGTCCAGTTCCATGCAGGCGTCCCCCGGCTCGCCGCCGTTGTCCAGCACCTAATCCGCCAGTTCATACAGGCGCTTTCCCAGCGGGTTGCGGGGCGTGCGGCTGCGGGAATGGGCCAGCGAGGTCAGCGCGATCACCCGGACGCCCCGGGCGCGGCACTCCGCCGCCATCTCCACCGAGACCGCGTTGCCGCCGGAGTTGGAGGCAATGACCATCACGTCGCCCTCCCGGATGGGCAGAGACTCCATCAAAATATGCGCGTAGCCGCTCATCCGCTCCAGCGCCGTGCTTTTGGCCGCGCCGCTGTGCAGCATCAGCCCTTCTTCCAGAACGGGATACACGTCCACCAGACCGCCCGCGCGGTAAAAAAGCTCCTCGGCGAACATGTGCGAATGCCCGGTCCCGAAGGCGTACAGCATGCCGCCCTGGGCAATGCTCTCCGCCACGCAGGCCGCGGCGGCGCGCACCGTCTCCGCCTGGGCCCGGGCACGCTCCATCAGAACGTGCAGCGTGTCGAAATACATCTCTGTTTTACCCATTCTCGTCCTCCCATTTCACATCCCAGTCTTTTTCGGCCATCAGCAGCGCCCCGTAGGCGGCGTTGTACCGCGGCCGCAAAATCTTCGCCTCCGGCAGGCTGCGCCGGAACGCCTGTTCCAGCTCCCCGCGCACCAGCTCCGATTTTTCAAACACACTTCCGCACAGGGCAAACACCCGCTCCCCTTCGGGCAGCCGGCGCGCCACCGCCCGGGCCGCCGCCGCGGCCTCTTCCACGGCTCCGCGCACGATCTGCAGGGCCACTGCGTCCTGCGCCGCTGTCTGCACCACCGGCTTCGCCAGTGAGGCAATCTGCGTGACCGACCCGTTCTGATTGTACAGCACATCCACCACGTCGTAGGCAGTGCGCGCGTTCAGCGCTTCGAACAGCGCCGCGCGCAGCATCGTCCGGGGGCCGCTGCCGTCCCAGTCGGCCAGGGCGGCCCGCAGGCCCGCAACGCCCAGCGAGTAACCCGAACAGCCGCCGTCGGTGCGGTAGCCCCATCCGCCGGCACGCACCTGCCGGCCCTGCGCATCGATGCCCAGCGCAATGGAGCCTGTTCCCGCGATCAGCACCCCGCCCGACCGGCTGCCGTGCGCGCCCACCAGCGCGCCCAGCCCGTCGCTGCAGACCATGATCTTTCCGGTGCAGCCCTCCTGTTCAAAGGCGGCGCGGCACACCGGAACGTCCGCCGGCGTATCCACGCCCGCACCGGCAAAGCACACCCGCTCAAACTCTCCGGCGGCCGGACCGCCCGCGCGCCGCAGCTGCTCAAACAGGTCCGCCACAGACTGCCGCAGATCGCCCGCGCTGTGCTGGTTGCTGGCGCCGGTGCAAACCTGCCAGCGCACCTTCCCGTCGCCGCTGCTCACATACGCCAGCGTCTTCGTTCCGCCGCCGTCCACTCCCAAATACCACTTCATTGCGTCACCACCCGTAGTTTGTGCTGTCCCAGGGCTGTGTGACCAGCTCCTGCCTGGCATAGATCAGCGTGTGGTTCGGCACATCCTGCGTCAGGATGGTGCCCGCACCCACCACCGAATACACGCCGATCCTCTTGCCGGGCGACAGGATCGCATTCACCCCGGTGCGGCAGAAATCACCCACGTAGACCGCCGCCGAATCGTAGGACGGCACCTCTTTGCGCCCGTTGATCCGGTGCACGCACTCGCCGTCGTCAAACCGCAGCGACCCGCAGACCGTCCCCGCGCCGAAATCCGTATTTTCGCCCACCATGCCGTAGATCTCCATGTAGTGGTACAGGTAGACGTTGCGGAACAGAACGCCGTCCAGCTCCGCGCCGTGGCCGATCACGCACCGGTCGCCCACCACAGAGCCGTCGGAAACATAGCAGCCGTTGATCAGGCGGCAGTCATTGCCGATCACGCAGTTTTCCCGCACGATGGCGCCGTTGTCCAGCACCGTGTTGTCGCCGATCACGCAGTTGCCCTCGATGACCACGTTCCGGCCGATGCGGCTGCCCCGCCCCAGGCGCACCTTTCCCGCGATGCTGGCGGTGGGGTCGATGTACGCGGTGGGGTCCACACAGCTTTGGTCCAGTTCTGTGCAAATTTTGCGGGCGCAGGCCCGGTTGGCGCGCAGCAGGTGCCAGGGCTTGTCCAGATCGAACCCGCCGCACTCCACCGCGGGCAGAGGCCCCTTTTGCAGCAGCACGCTTTCCAGGTGTTTTTCCCGGGGCGGCATCATGCCCACTTCCACATCCGGGAAAAAGGAGGGGCAGCATGCCAGCAGCGGAAAGACGCTCTCATCCAGCCGGAACGCCGCCAGCCGGCGGCAGTCCCCTTCCCGGGGATGCCCCACGATGCGCACGATCTGCCCGTCCTGCACCCGGGCGCAGATGTGGTCACCGGTCCGGTCCCCGTCCAAAGGGCTGACCAGGGCGGCCCAGGGCGCTTCGCACTGCGCCAGGCGGCGCACGTCTTCGCCGGAGAGCAGCACATCCCCGTAGACCGCCAGAAACGTTCCCTTTGCCCGCTGCTGCGCGTGCAGCAGCGTCTGCGCCGTTCCCTCGGTGGCTCCCACGTCCAGCACCTGCACCCGTTCCTCGCCCCGCAGGCAGCCGGCCAGGTCTGAGGCAAAGGGCCCCGCCAGAAACAGGATCTCGTCCACGCCGCCTTCCCGCAGTGCCCGCACCAAATGGCGCGCCACCGGCTGGTTTGCCACCGGCAGCATGGCCTTGCAGCGGACCTCCGCATACGGCCACATGCGCCGGCCGCTTCCCGCCGCCAATACAACCGCTTTCATAAAACCCTCCATTTGGGAAAAAGGTGCACCTAAAAAAGCGCACCTTTTCCTCATCTGTTTACTTGTACTCGCCCAGATACGCGCGGGTGCCCTCCACCATGGTGTCGAACAGCTCGCGGGAATCCTTCAGGCTCAGATTCATCCGGTTTTCATTGATGAACACCCGGTACGCCATCTCCAGGTCGCGCGCCATGGCAGCTTTCACAATGGCGTTCTGCACATTCGCATGGCGGTTGACCATTCCGTTCAGCTCCGGCGGCAGCTGGCCCGCATAGATGGGCGACACGCTGTCCCGACGGATCAGGGCGTTGGTCTCCACCACGCATCCCAGAGGAATGCCGCTGACCTGCCCCTGGTTGCGCACGTTCACGTTGGTGATCAGGTCCTCCAGGCCGCACAGGGCGCGGATGATCTTCACGCCGTCCTCGCCGGTGGGCTTGACCTCGAACTCTTTTTCGCCGCTGACCAGCATCCGGCTTTCTTCCTTCTTCTTGCGCAGCTGGAACTCCTTGCGCCAGGACACCGGCGTCAGGGAGTATTTCCACTGCTTGACGGTCTCGGGGTCCTTCATGTACCAGTCGCCGGGCACAAACTCGGCCAGGTGACGGTCGCCTGCGGCGGCGATCAGGCCGAAGCGGTTGAACAGGTCAAACTTCACGCGGTTGGAGCATTCAAAATAGCTGTTCAGCCAGTTGTCCTCGCCGGCGGGGTTGAAGCCGCTCTCGGCGTATTCGCTGGCCAGCCGGGCATATGCCGGGAACAGGTCGTCTCCGTTGACCGAGGCGTAGTTCAGCCAGGTGAAATGGTTGATGCCGATGACGCTGACCTCGATGTCTTCGCGGCGCAGCGTGTCCGGATAACCCAGATATTTTTTCGCCGCCTCCACCAGCAGCTTCTCGGTGCCGAACACCTCGTGGCAGCAGCCGATGACCTTGATGTCGGGGAACACTTCGTACAGCGTCTTCACGCAGATGGTCATGGGGTTGGTGTAGTTGATGACCCAGGCGCGGGGGGCGTAATCCCGGATGGCGCGGCCGATCACCTCATACATGGGCACGGTGCGCAGCGCGCGGATCAGGCCGCCCGGTCCGATGGTGTCGCCCACGCTCTGGTAAATGCCGTATTTTTCCGGGGCGTGCACGTCGTATTCCATCTCGTCGAAGGTGCCGGGCAGGATGGACAGCACCACGAAATCGGCGCCGGTCAGCGCTTTTTCCAGGGAATCCACCGCCTCGAACTGCCAGCGGTCCTTGCACTCTTCCCGGGAGAACAGCTTGTTGCCGATGATCTCGTTGGCTTTTGCGGCGTCGAAGTCAATGTCGTACAGATAAATTTTACCGCTGATGCTCTTTTCCAGCGCGAAGTCGCTCATCAGGCCCCAGGCCCAGCCGCGGGAGCCGCCGCCGATGTATGCGATATGAATTCCGTTCGCTTGATTGTTGCTTACTTTCATCATAAACCCTTCTTATTTTAAAAAATCAAAAACTTAGCCTTTCAAACCCGCCGTGGTGGTGCCTTCCACCAGATATTTCTGGCCCACAAAGTACACGATGATGGGCGGGATCATGCTGACCACGGACATGGCCATGATCTGGTTCCAGTTGACTGCGCTCTGCGCGTCCAGCGACATTTTCAGCGCCAGCGAAATGGGGTACAGCTTCACGCTGTTGATGTACAGCAACTGGTTCAAAAAGTCGTTCCACAGCCACATGAACTGGAAGATGCCCGCGGAGAACAGCGCCGGCGCGCACAGCGGGGCGATGATCTTCGTCAGCGTCTGCCACACGTTGCAGCCGTCGATGTACGCCGCCTCGTCCAGATCGCGGGGAATGCCGCGCATGAACTGGATCATCATGTAAATGAAAAACGATTTTGTGGCGAACATGGCCGGGATCCAGAACGGGAAGTAGGAGTTCAGCCAGCCCATTTCGTTGAACAGCATGTAACGGGGGATCATCAGTGTGGTCTCCGGCAGCATCAGCGTGGCGATCATGATCGCGAACAGGATCTTTTTAAACACAAAGTTGAACCGCGCGAAGCCGTAGGCCGCCAGCGTGCTGGAGATCAGCGTAAAGATCACCGAGGGAACCACGATGATGAACGTGTTTTTATAAAAGGTGGTAAAGGTGTACTGACCGCTGCCCTTCCAGCCCTCGACGAAAGCGTCCAGCGAAAAGTTGTCGGGGATCAGCGACATGCTGTTGAAGATCTCGGTATTCTCTTTGAAGGACGCCGACACGATCCATGCAAGCGGATACAGCATGACCACCGTCATCGCGCACAGCACCAGAAACCGGACCCACTGTGAGCTTTTATGGAATTTGAATGTTTTCTTCATCATGCATCACCGCCATCACTGTAAAATACCCAAGAGGAAGACGTCCTCAAAATCACCAGCGTCACAATGAGGATCACAATAAACAGCACCCAGGACAGCGCGGAAGCGTAGCCCATGCGGCCGTGCATGAACGCATCCTGATACAGCAGCAGGCAGAACAGGTTGGTGGAGTTCATGGGGCCGCCCTTTGTGATGATGCTGACCGACGTAAACTCCTGAAATGCGTTGATGATCTGCATGACGATGTTGAACAGCAGAACCGGCGTGATCATCGGGATGGTGATGTTGAAAAAGGCGCCCACGCGGGTGATTCCGTCAATGGAAGCCGCTTCGTACAAATCGTTGGGAACCTGTTTCAGCGCCGCCAGGAACAAAATCATGGAGGAGCCGAACTGCCACACGGACAGCAGGCTGACCGTGAGCAGGGCATACCGCTCGTCGTTCAAAAAGCCGATGGGGCCGATTCCGAACAGGCTCAGGAAATGGTTTACCACGCCGTCTTCCACGAACAGAAAGCGCCACAGCACGGCCACGGCCACACTGCCGCCCAGAATGGACGGAATGTAGTACGCGGTTCTGAAAAACGACAGGCCGCGGATGG
>CALXIP010000129.1 GCA_944388395.1 uncultured Ruthenibacterium sp. | reverse complement strand
CTCATAGCTCAACACCTTGCGGGCAATGTATTCCGTCATTTCCTGACTGGGAGCCTCACCCAAAAGCGGATTCAGTGTGTCACGCAGAACACCAAGACCACTCACAAAAATGAAAACCGCCACGGCCAGACCCATCCATCCGTCCAAAGACAGACTGGTAAAATGAGAGATGAGCGCCGCCATCAGAACCGCACTGGTACTGATGACGTCATTGCGGCTGTCTGCCGCAGTTGCTTCCAATGTGGATGAACCGATTTTCCGTCCAATGGTGCGGTTGAACATCGCCATCCACAGTTTCACGCAAATGGACAGCACCAGAACAAACACGGTCAGCCAGCTGAACACAACCGGCGTGGGATGCAGAATTTTGTCCAGACTGCTTCGCGCCAGCTCCACACCGATTACAAGAATCATCACGGAAACGCACAGGCCCGCCAGATATTCAATACGCGCATGGCCATAAGGATGCTCCTCGTCTGCCGGTCGGCTGGAAAGCTTAAAACCAAGCAGCGTAATGATGCTGGACGATGCGTCCGACAGGTTATTTACGGCATCTGCCGTAATGGAGATGCTTCCAAACACCGTTCCCACCACAAGCTTTGCCAGACACAAAAACACATTGCATACAATCCCCACTGCACCGGCCAGATTTCCAAATGCAGTGCGCACAGCCACATCCTGCGTATTGTCCGGATCGCGGATAAAATGTTTGACAAGAAATGCGGTCATAAACTCCAATCCCTCTTTTGCTGTTCGACAAAACTTTGCCGACATGATGACATTTCTACTATTATAGGGCGCATTTTTCCAAAGTTCAAGCGGACATTGTACATTTTCTCATTTATCCTGTATAATGAATCTATTATTGTTTTTGCATAAGCAGAAGAAAAGAGGAATTATGGAAAACGGAAAAGTAATCGCGCTTTTAATCGATGCGGAAAACGTTTCTCCCAAGTATATCAAAACCATCATCGACGAAGTGAGCATGTACGGCACTCCTGCCTACAAACGGATTTACGGCGACTGGACTACCCCCGATATGGCCAGCTGGAAAAAGGTTTTGCTGGAACACAATCTGACACCGATACAGCAGTTCAGCTATACGCAAGGAAAAAACGCGTCGGACTCCGCCATGATCATTGACGCCATGGACATTCTTTACGGAAAAAACGTGGATGGGTTCTGCCTGGTCAGTTCCGACTCAGACTTCACCCGGCTGGCTGCCCGGTTGAGAGAAAGCCGCATGTTTGTCATCGGCATGGGCGAAAGCAAAACGCCGACCGCCTTCAAGGCCGCCTGTGATACGTTCAAATATCTGGATGTTTTGATGGGGATGAAAAAGTCTGAGGCCGACATCAAACAGGAGGCGGAAAAGAAAACGCCCGCCAAAACCGCCTCCAAGAAAGCCGCACGCACCACACGCAAAAAGGATGCGGAGCCCCCCAGAGAAAAAGAGGCGGAAGTTCCCGCAGCGCCCAGTGAACCGCATCATGACGAGGAGCTTGCGGCCGCTTTCGTGCCTTTGGACATGATTGTAGAAAAAATCCGTGAAATCATCGATTTCGATTCAGATGAAGACGGTTATATGCCGCTCTCGCAGGTAGGGGTCATGCTGGGAAGGCTGTATGCCGATTTCGACTCCCGCAACTACGGTTTTTCAAAACTTCATAAGCTGGTGGATTACACCAAGGAATTCGAGACCAAATACGAACCTCTGGAGAATGGCGGAAAAAACCTTCTCATTCGCAACAAAGGATAAAAAAGAGCGCTCCGGCATGCCGGAGCGCTCTTTTTGTATTCAGTTATCCCAGATGGTCCCCATGGAAATTGCCGCACCCCAGAGGCCCGTCAATCCGAGAGCCGCTGCCAGCGGAACCGTCACCGGGGAACTCACGCCGCTGGCTGCCTGCCAGATCGCCTGTGGAAAAGCAAGGCAAGTGCAAAAGAAAAAGGCCAGCAAACCGTTGCGGCACACGCTGCGGGTACCGCCCTGCCGCCCGGGCAGATAATGGGCCCGCAGATAAGATGTTACAAAAAGAAGCGCCGCCAGTGCCGCCAGGATTTCCACTGCCGGCGGAATGCGATACAAACTGGCCGGCTGGACCAGAAAACGCAGCACCGTGTGCACAAAAAACGCCGCGCTTCCGGCCACTCCCAGATAAAGCATACTGCTGCCGGGCGTTCCCAGATATTTTTCAAAGAAAAGCATCAGGCCCCATACGCCGAACAGAATGAACAAAACCGCCCGCAAAAGCTCTGCACAATCACCCAAAAGCGCCAGGGTCGCGGTCATATGATGGCTGCTCAAGGGTGTTTCTTCTCCGAAGAAGACCGACAGAATGGTCATAAAGCCATAAATTTCACTGGCAACGGATACCGGAAGCAGCACCAGGCCGGATTTTCGTCCGAAATCCTGAAAATACTTTTTGGAGTCCACACACCAGCCGGTCAGCAGCGCAAACAATACCGGCACAAGCATGGCAAAATACCGCAGGCTTGTGCTCCCCTGTGTGGCAAACCCCGTGGACGCATCCGTCCAGCGCAAAAGGCTGTACAAATACAGTGCTCCCAGCGCCATGCTCAAAAGCAATGTGAAAACGGATAAAAATTTTTTCATCAGCGCGCCTCTAACGGAATGTACTTCTGTTCTTTGCCCAGATATTTATAAGCCGGGCGAATGATCCGGTTGGCAAACACCACTTCTTCTACCCGGTGTGCACACCAGCCCGGAATACGGCTGATTGCGAACAGCGGCGTGAACAAATCGTCGCTGATGCCCAGCATGCGGTAAATCAGGCCGGAGAAAAGGTCCACATTGGCACAAGCCGCTTTGCCCTTTACTTCTTCAATGATCGCCGGGCCCAAACGCTCCACCGCACACAAGAGGTGGAACTCATCGTCAAATCCTTTTTCATGTGCCAGTTCCACCGCATGGCTGCGGAGAATCACTGCACGGGGATCACTTTGGGTATAAACCGCGTGGCCCATGCCGTAAATCAGGCCGGACCGGTCGCCCGCCTCCTTGGCAAGCAGCTTGCGCAGATACTCGCTTACTTCCTCGTCATCGTAATAATCCCGGATATCCTGTTTCATATAGTCCAGCATTTGCATGACTTTGTGGTTCGCACCGCCGTGCTTGGGACCTTTCAGGCTTCCAATGGCCGCCGCAATGGCGGAATACGTATCCGTGCCGGAAGAAGACAGCACCCGGCACGCAAAAGTAGAGTTGTTGCCGCCGCCGTGATCCGCATGAAGGACCAGGCACAAATCCAGAAGCTTTGCTTCTTCTTTTGTGAATTTCTGGTCCGCACGATACGTGGCCAAAATATGCTCCGCTGTGCTTTGGCCCGGCACCGGCAGATGGAGATACATGCTTTGCCGGTCATAGACACGCCGTTTGATTTGATATGCATTTACCATAATGGTCGGCAGGCTGGCGATCAGCCCGATGCTTTGTGCCAGAATATTGGCCAGAGACATGTCCTCGGGCGCATCATCATAAGAATACAGTGCCAAAACGCTGCGCGCCATTTTGTTCATAATGTTTGGCGAAGGCGCCTTCATGATCATGTCCTCAGCAA
>CALXIP010000128.1 GCA_944388395.1 uncultured Ruthenibacterium sp. | reverse complement strand
AGTTTCTCGTTGATTTTGTGCATGTATTTCTCGGCGATGCCGGGAACAGCCTCATAGAATTTGTTGCAGGCTTCACGGTGCTGGAAGAAGATGTCGCCGTTCTCGTGAGAACCGCGCATGGAGGGATGCTCGGGGTTCAGCGCGTGATCGCGGAACGCCTTTACCGCGTCCATATCGGTCATTTCTTTCAGATCGTCGTAATCCCACACTTCGATCTTCTGGATCTCGTGAGAGGTACGGAAGCCGTCGAAGAAGTTCACAAACGGAACGCGGCTCTCGATGGCGGTCAGGTGAGCAACCGGAGCCAGGTCCATGACTTCCTGCGGGTTGGACTCGGCCAGCATGGCAAAACCGGTCTGACGGCAGGCATACACGTCGGAGTGGTCGCCGAAGATGTTCAGCGCGTGGCTGGCAACCGTACGTGCAGACACGTGGAACACGCAGGGCAGCAGCTCACCCGCAATTTTGTACATGTTCGGGATCATCAGCAGCAGGCCCTGAGAAGCCGTAAAGGTGGTGGTCATCGCACCGGCGGCCAGAGAGCCGTGAACGGTACCGGCAGCGCCTGCCTCAGACTGCATCTCCATAACCTTGACTTCGGTTCCGAAGATGTTCTTCTGGTGAGCAGCGCTCCACTGGTCGACCATGTCCGCCATCGGGCTGGACGGGGTGATGGGGTAGATACCGGCAACTTCTGTAAACGCATATGCTACATGCGCGGCAGCGGTGTTGCCGTCCATAGATTTTTTAGATCTTGGCATTTTTCTTCCTCCGCTTCAAATGTTTTGAATGCAGAACAGGCACGTTCCCGCACCATGCGGGCCCGCGTGTGTTTTGCGGCCACGTGCACCGCAAAAACCCTCCCGCGCGCTCTTTGGAACCGAATTCCGCGTCTGTCCGCGCTCTGTAATATTGTAACAAATTCCACACCAAAAGTAAACAAGCTTCCCGGCCTTTCCGGGGCTTTTTCGGGTAAAAAATCACAAATTCCACATTGTGGGACGGCTTTTCTTTGTGAAATTTTAACCAGACAAAACCAGTTAAGTTTAACCATCCGTCCCTGTGTGCCTTTTATTGACAGAGCTCTTAAAATACTTTATTATATAGACAATTGTGCGCAGTGGTTGTGCGCGTCATTTGACTGAAAAAGGAGTTTGTTTTTTCATGGACCCGGAAGGTCTTTCCATTTTAATTTGTGTGATCCTCGCGCTGGGCGCTCTGCTGGCGCTTTACAGCGCGGGCGGCATTCTGGCGGCAGACGGCGAGCGGGAGAAGGTTTCCCGCCTGGGCTTTTCCGACCGCGCCGCCGGCGCGGTGATCCTGTTCTGCGTTCTGTTCGGCGCCTTTTTGTGGCAGCTGTGCGATGTGCTGGCGCTGCACGGCTGGCTTGTGTGGGCCATTCCGGGCCTGGCGGTGTACGTTCTGGCCGGTGTGACCGTGTTTTCCTTCGGCTTTGCCGGTGGAAAGGCCGGTCCCATGCGGGTGCTGGCGGTGCTGGGCAAAGTGCTGACCGCCCCCGCCAAGCTTTGCTTTCAGCTGACCGGCACCACCGCGGACAGCGGCGTGACCGAGGAAGAGCTGATGAACATGGTGGAGGACGTGGAAGAACAGTCCATCATTGACGAGAACCAGAAAAAGATGATTGCCAGCATCGTGGAGTTCGACGATGTGACCGCCGCGGACGTGATGACCCACCGCACGGAGATCGTCAGTGTGGCCGATACCGCCAACATCGGCGATGTGGTGCGGCTGGCCATGGCCGAGGGCATTTCCCGCATTCCGGTCTACCACAAAACGCTGGACGATGTGGTGGGCATGCTGCATGTGAAGGACCTGTTCGGCCTGTGGGATGATCCCGCGCGCAGCACGGAGCTGGCGTCGGCCCATATGCGCAAAGCCATGTTTGTGCCCGAGGCCTGCCGCGCCCGTGAGCTTTTGCTGGAGTTCCGGCGCAAACACACCCAGATTGCCGTGGTGGTGGACGAATACGGCGGGACCAGCGGTCTTGTGACCATGGAAGACGTGCTGGAAGAGATCGTGGGCAACATTCAGGACGAGTATGACAACGAGGAAGAGGACCTGGTGGCCGACGGGGACGGATTCATCGCTACCGGCGCTGCGGATCTGGAGGACCTGTTTGAGGCCTTTGATCTGGAACTGCCCGAGCCGGATGAAGACGATCCGGACGACATCGACACCGTGGGCGGGCTTGTGATCGACCGCCTGGGCCGCATTCCGGATGAAAACGAGCATGCGCAGGTCCATTACGGCGGCGTGGTGTTCACGGTCCTGAAGACCAGTGAGCGCCGGATCGAGAAGGTGCGGTGCACCCGGGAAGAATCCAGCCGGGACAGCGCCGGCGCCTAAGGAAGGGAAGCGGATTCAAATGGCACATTTTGAAAAAAAGCTGGAGTCAAAAGAGATTTTTCAGGGACGGGTCATCCGTGTGACACTGGACAAGGTGGAACTGGAGAACGGACGCACCTCCTCCCGGGAAGTGGTCCATCATCACGGCGGCGCGGGCATTGTGGCGCTGAATGAAAAGGGCGAGGTTTATCTGGTGCGGCAGTACCGCTATGCGCTGGACCGAGAGCTGATCGAGATTCCCGCCGGAAAACTGGAAGCGGACGAAGATCCCTTTGAGGCGGCCAAGCGGGAGCTGGGCGAAGAGGCCGGCCTGCAGGCGGATACGTACGTAGATCTGTCGCCCATGATCCCCACCTGCGGCTACTGCAGCGAGATCATTTATCTGTACGCCGCCAAGGATCTCCATCCGGTGGGGCAGCATCTGGACGAGGATGAATTTTTGTCGGTGTTCACGCTTCCGCTGGAGCAGGCGGTGGAAAAGGTTCTCTCCGGCGAGATCGTGGACGGCAAAACCTGCACCGCCTTGTTAAAACTAAAAGCTTTGCGAGATGCGGGCCGATTCTGATTTCGAAAAAAAGAGGCTTTTTAAGGCCTCTTTTTTTGTTTTCCGGAAAAATTTGGAGGTTTGAAATCTTGCTTTTTTTGCAAGTTTCCAACGGAAAAGCTTGTTTTTAACAGTCGCTTTTTGTATAATGAAACCATATACTGCAAGATGGGAGGACAAGGCTATGAATCTGTACGCAGCGGATACTGCCGCATGGAAGGCGCTGGTTCTGCGTCTTGCGGGTGTGCTGGGAGCAGAATTTTTCCTGGAGAACGGTTCGATCCGGGAGATTCATGTTCTGGCAGATGAGACCCGTTCTCCCAAGCAGATCGTGCGGGACATTCAGTCTGCCCTTTCTGCCAAATTCGGCATGGAGATCGATCACCGCATCATCAGCGTGGCGCAGATCCCCGACGGCGCGCGGGAAACCCACTGCCGCATGATCTGCGAGCGGCTGGAGCTGATCAGCGACCGCACCGGCGTGTCCGCGGTGGTACATTTGACCCAGGGCGGTCACAGCTTTGAGGGACGTGCCAAATGCGACGCGACCCCCGGCGGCCGGACCGGCGCCATTGCCCTGGCGGCCGTACGCGCGGTGGACGGCGCGTTTTCCGATGAATTTCACGTGGTGCTGGAAGACGTGCGCCGCACGGAATTTTCTTCCAGAAACTGCATTCTCGCGGGCCTTGTGCTGAAGAGCAAGGGCCGCAGCGAACCGCTTCTCGGCGCGTGCTACGAGGGAGAAGACCCCAACTTCTCCGTGGCGCTGGCCGTGCTGGACGCGGTAAACCGGCGCATTGCCATGATGCCCTGCCCCAACGCGGCAGAGCAGACGATGCCCGAAGAATAAGAGCGGAGCGGATATAGCCTGTCTATAGCGGCTGACAGAGTATTGTCGTCAAGGAGGCTGTATTCGATGAATAAGGCGAAGATTATGATGGCTCTTACGTCATTGCTCTCTCTGCTGGTTGCCAGCGGCGCTTTTTTTAAGCTGCGCTGAGACGGCAGAAGCCTTTTTTCAGCAGGGAGGCGGCTGATTGGCTGCCTCCCTTATTTATAACTTTCAAAGCCCGGAGGCGAACGAATTTGGAGCGACTGACAAAACGGTACATGAACCTGATCTCTGTGCTCGGCATTGTGGTCGGTCTGTCTGCCTGCTGGCGCGTTTTTTCCGGCGGACTGCCCCAGGGGGTTGGCCCCAGCACGGTCATTGCTCTGGTCGCTTTGTGCGTGCTTTGCCGCTGTCTGCCGCTGTATGTGCGCGAGGACTGCACCATCGACATGTCCTTCATCAGCGTACTGGCCGTGGCGCTGGTCATGGGACCTGCCGGCGCGCTGGTCCTTTTATTTCTGACAACACCTCTTGAAATTGTTCCCACCGAGAGCGGGAAGGGCTTTTACCATATTTTCAACACCGACCCGCACAAGCTTTTGTTCAACACTTCCAACCTGAACCTTTCGCTGGCCGTGGGCGGCGCTGTGTACTATGTGCTGGGCGGCACGCCGGGAAACATCTCTCTTCCCGGAATTCTTCTTCCTGCCATCGGCTATGTGATCAGCGCCGTCGGCACCAATGCGCTGATCATCTCCGGCGTGTTTTACCTGGAGTCCCGCATGCGGTTCTTCTCCATCTTCGGCCACATGCTGGTGGGGATGATCCCCAGCATTGTGTGCAGCAGCACCATCGGCTATTTTCTGGCCATGCTGCTGAAAATGGAGCGCGGCCACTGGCTGGCTTTTCTGTTCATGCTGCCCCTTTTGCTGGCGCGTTTTTCCTTCAAGCTGTATCTGGATTCTCAGAAAAGTCAGTACGAGGTCATCCGCGCACTGACTGCGGCCCTTGAGGCCAAGGACACCTATACCCGCGGTCATTCCATGCGGGTGGCGGGCTATGCATGCCTGATCGCACAGGAGATGCATCTGCCCCGCACCACCATCCACCGCCTGCTCACAGCCGGACTGTACCATGACATCGGCAAAATCGGCGTGCCGGATTCCATTCTGCAGAAGCCCGGCCGCCTGACCCCCGAAGAGCGGGAAGTCATTGAACACCACCCCATGGCGGGCGTGGACATCTTAAAAAACATCAACGGCTACCAGGACATTTTGTCCATGGTGGGCCATCACCATGAGTTTTACAACGGAAAAGGCTATCCCGACGGGACCTGCGGAGAGGACCTGCCCGTTGAAAATTACATTCTCGGCGCGGCAGACGCTTACGACGCCATCACCAGCGACCGGCCTTACCGAAAGGGCCGCACGCCCCAGCAGGCCGCAGAAATTCTTCGCAAGGAAGCGGGCGAGCAGTTCCATCCGGACGTGGCCCGCGTGGCCGCCCAGCTGGCGGAAGAGGGGCGCCTGACCCAGCAGGCCGCGGAAGAGGCCGCCCAGACGGGCATGTGACAACAAAGGGGATTTGCTATGTTTCTTTGGTCTGTGCTGATCGCCCTGGCCGTGGGCTGGACGTTCGGCGGACGGCTGGCACGCTATGAAAAAGCCCGGATGCGCGGGCTTTGGATGCCGTTTCCCGCCTTTTTGGCGCAAAGCCTGCCCAACTGGGTGCCGGCTTTTTCCGACGGCATTCCCGCAGCGGTATGTATTGTGATCTGCTACGGCACGCTGGCGTTGTTTCTGTTTCAAAACCGGCGCCTGCGCAAAACATTCTGGTTTGCCGGGTCAGGCACACTGTGCAATTTTCTGGTCATCGCTCTGAACGATTTTTGCATGCCCGTGTCTCAGCGCGTTCTTTCGCTGCTGAGCGAAGAGGGCGCCCGCGCCCTGACGGCGGGGGAGATTCCCATGTACTGCGCCGCCGGGCCGGACACCCGGCTTTTGTTTTTGGGCGACATTCTGCCGCTGCCGGGCGGCTTTGCCAGCGTGGGGGATCTGCTGCTGGCCGTGGGTGCGTTTTTCTGCATTCTGTGCCTGATGCGGCCGAGAAAAATTCTTCACTGGTGGATTAAAAACGGATAAAACGATGCGCGCGGAACGAAAGAACGTTCCGCGCGCATTTTTTTACCGGAATGCCATGCAGGCTGCCGCCGCCAGTGTGACAAACGCCAGAAAGCCCAGAAGAAACCTGAAAAACAGCTGGATCTTTTTGTCTTCTTCGATCTGCCTCGGCGTACAGTTTCGGCGGGGGTCCGCCGGGTCGTAATAAACCTCCACCGAATCCCCCTTGCGATAAAACTGCTTTTTGCTCTGGGGAAAATCCCCGATCCACTCGGCCCCGTCTGCCGGAAAGGAATAGCGCGCCCATTCGGTTTTCATCCATTGCCCGGGCGTGTTTTCGTCCCCCCGCATGTACTTTGTTTTTTCATAAAGTGCGATCACGCGGCCGCTGGCTCTTTTTCCATTCCGCTGAAGCCAAAGATGGCGTTTTTGTGATTTTTTAAAAAAATAATACGATATGTAGATTATTCCGCAGACCACCGCTCCGCAGAAAAAGATGGATGCCACGGCCAGAAAATCATCCAGGTACCGGTCCAGAAATTGCGCAAATTCCATACGCCGTCAATGCTCCTTCTGTGCCGGACGGCCCAGCACCAGCGCTTCCAGCTCGGACGGCGCGGCGACCAGATAGCGTGCGCCGGCCTCTTTCAGCTCCTGCGCTGTGCGAAAGCCCCACAGCACGCCGCAGCCGTCCAGCCCCGCGTTGCGGGCTGTGAACATGTCCACATTGCTGTCGCCTGCATACAGTACCTGCCCGGGCTCCAGACCGAAGGCGGCGCGCATTTCATGGACCAGATGCGGGTCCGGCTTTGTGGGCGTACCCAGCACATGGCCGCGCACGTCGTCAAACACACCGGGGAAATATTGCCCGATCACCTGCCGGGTCAGATGGTCTTCCTTGTTGGAGACCACGCCCAGCTTTACGCCCGCGCCGCGCAGCCGGTCCAACAGCGGGACAATGCCGTCGTAGGGAGCGGTGGTGTCTTCCTTGTGCTGGTCATAATAGGGAAAAAACAGCTGCGCCGCGCGCTGCTCGTTTTCCTCGGTGCGGGCTGTCTCGGGCAGCATCCGGTGCAGCAGCATGGGGATGCCGTTGCCCACCATGTATTTATACGCTTCCACCGGATGGCCGGGCAGTCCCATTTGGGCCAGCGTGTAATTGCCTGCCTGGGCCAGGTCTCCGATGGTGTTGAGAAGCGTTCCGTCCAAATCAAAAATCACAGCCTGATACATGAAGAAACTCCTTTGCTACAAACTGAAGGGAATGCTGCGCGCCTGATATTGCAGCACGCCTCTGGCCTTGTACCGCATCCGGCAGGGAAGACACACCGTCACATCGCACCGCCCCTCGCTGACGGAGAAGGGATGTTCAAACAGGGTGTAGGCCAGGTCCTGGGTCAGCACACAGACCTCGTGCCGGGTGAAAAAGCGGGTGAACACCACGGACAGCGTCCGGTTTTCATTTTTGTGCAGACCTTCCCTGCGCAGCCCCTCCAGAGAGACGATCATACAGCCCAGCGCCCCCAAAACCCACGCTGCCAGAACCGGCAAAACGCCCGGCAGAACGTTGAAGGCAACGCCGCACAGCGCCAGACCCAGTGCCAGCAGGGCGCCGGGTTTCCACAAATACTGCACAGGGCTTTTGCGGGCCGGATCGCACAGCGGGCCGTCCGGCTTGGAATAACCGGGAAGCAGCGCTTCCACCCGCGCCTCCTGCCCTTTTTTCACAACGAACAGCGGCACCTCGCCGCCGGTAAAACTGCCCGCGGCGATGAACACCGGATACCGGCGCAAAAGCCGCCCGGCCGGGGTGACGCGAATATCACAGGCAGACACGCACCGCAGACGGACGCGCCGCTCGGTTTTGGTCACAAGGCCGCCCTTGCTGATGATGATGCCCCCGTTGCGGCACACCCGAAAACCGGCAGTGTGCAGAAACGCATACAAAAACGTCAGGCCGCCCACCAGAAAGAACAGGGTGGCCAGCGCTGCCAAACCGGCGGGCAGAATGCGCTCGACCAGCAGCTCGATCTGTTCAAACTGCATCCAGGCCAGCTGCCGCAGACTGTCGCCCAGAACTTCCTGTATGCGGTCCAGACTGACCCATGCGAACGCACAGGCGGTGATCACATTGGCGCTGAGCATGACAAAACTGAGTTTTTCATAGCCGGTGGGCGAAAAAATGGAGTGGTCCTGCCGCACAGGCATCAAAAGATCGGCCAGCGCCTGGGCGTCCCTCTTGGTCAGGTAGCACTGAAACCGGCGGGGCGCGGCGTAATTGTGAAAGTAAAGCGTCACTCGGCTTGCGCCCAGCAGGCGGCAGTACAGCGGCCGCACGATCTCCAGAACAGCCACGCTGCTTTTGGAAAACGTGTACTTGCTGTGCACGAACACGCCGGTCTGTGCTTCAAAGCTGTCCTGGGTCAGGGCAAAGCCGGTGACGTACCAGCGCACCAGCGAGACCGCCAGAAAGAACAAAAGAATCGCCGCGTCCTGCTTCAAAGCCGTGAACAGGCTGGTCCAGTCAAAGGCGATCAGGGCCTGCACCATGGGCACAAGGCACAAAAGCAGTGCGTACCGGAACAGGCGCAGACAGTACAGAATGTGAAACCGCCGCCCGTTCATAACAGTTTTCCCCCGTGGGACAGCTTGGCGGCCAGCTGTTCGGCGTCCGCCCTTCGAATGCCGGGAATGACCGTGAACGTGCCGGAAGCGATCAGCACCAGCACACAGCCGCCCATGCGCCGGCCCACCGGCGTCTGCAGAATGTGACAACCGCTGATAAAACGCAAGGGCATGCGCTTGGTGACCAGAAACAAAAGGCCCCGGCGCACGGTCAGGTGATTGCCGCCCACCCGGACCCGGCAGGACGCCCAGCGGGGCACCAGCACACACAGGCAGACAACGCACCACACCGCCAGCCAGAACAGGGCGGCCACGGCATTCAACGACCAGAAGGGAATGCTGACCACTGCGCCCGCCAGAATCACCCAGAACCCGATCAGCGCAGCGCCGCTTCGTGTGACCCGAAATTCCATACCGCCCGCCCCCTTTCAGATATTCTTTTATTATAAACATTCTTTCCAAAAAAGCAAAGCGAAAACCGTAGGCCCGGCGTCTGTTTGGGGCATCTTTTGCAGTTTTGTGCAAAGCGTGCTATACTGAGGTAAATTCGGGCCGGTTTGCATACGGCCCCGGGGGAAAGGATGAAAAACGTTGAGAAACAGTGAACAAGTGACAAAAGGCGCCGAGCGCGCGCCCAACCGCAGTTTGTTTTACGCACTGGGTTATACCGATGAGGAGCTGGACCGGCCGCTGATCGGCGTGGTCAGCGCCTTCAGTGAGATCGTCCCCGGCCACGCCCATCTGGACAAGCTGGCCGACGCTGTGAAGGCCGGCGTGCGCATGGCCGGCGGCACCCCCATTCTGATGCCCGCCATCGGTGTATGCGACGGCATTGCCATGGGACATGTGGGCATGAAATATTCTCTGCCCAGCCGTGAACTGATTTGCGACAGCGTGGAGACCATGGCCCGCGCCCACGCGCTGGACGGCCTTGTGCTGGTTCCCAACTGCGATAAGATCGTGCCCGGCATGCTGATGGCGGCGGCCCGGCTGAATATTCCTTCCATCGTCATCAGCGGCGGCCCCATGCTGTCCGGCCGTCAGGGAAAACGGCATGTGTCCCTGTCCCAGATGTTCGAGGCGGTGGGCAGCTACAAGGCGGGCCTGATCGATGAGGACGTGCTGGAAGACTACACCCTGCACACCTGCCCGGGCTGCGGCTCCTGCTCGGGCATGTACACCGCCAACAGCATGAACTGCCTGTGCGAGGCCATCGGCATGGCGCTGCCCGGCAACGGCACCATTCCCGCCGTGATGGCCGCCCGCACCCAGCTGGCAAAGCACGCGGGCATGCGCATTGTGGACCTGGTGGAAAAGAATGTGTGCCCCCGGGATATTCTGACCCCGGCGGCCTTCCGCAACGCCGTTGCCACGGACATGGCCCTGGGCTGCAGCTCCAACAGCGTTCTGCACCTGCTGGCCATTGCCAACGAGGCGGGCGTGCCCATGAGCCTGGAGACCTTCAACGAGCTGAGCGCCAAGGTGCCCAACTTCTGCCATCTGGCTCCGGCCGGCCCCACCCACATGGAAGATCTGAACGCGGCGGGCGGCGTGCCTGCGGTGATGGCGCAGCTGGCTGAACTGGGCCTGCTGGACACCAGCCTGCCCACCGTGACGGGCAAGACCGTGGGCGAGAACATTGCCGGCGCCAAAAACCTGGACGAGACCAACATCCGTCCCACCAACAACCCCTACTCCAAAACCGGCGGCATTGCCATTCTGTGGGGCAACATCGCCAAAGACGGCTGCGTGGTCAAGCGCAGCGCCGTTGCGCCCGAAATGCTGGTGCACAGCGGCCCGGCCCGGGTGTTCGACAGTGAGGACGATGCCATTCAGGCCATTTACGGCGGGCAGATCCACCCCGGCGACGTGGTGGTCATCCGCTACGAAGGCCCCAAAGGCGGCCCCGGCATGCGCGAGATGCTGAATCCCACCAGCGCGCTGGCCGGCATGAAGCTGGACAAATCCGTTGCGCTGATCACCGACGGCCGGTTCTCCGGTGCGTCCCGCGGCGCATCCATCGGCCATGTGGCGCCGGAAGCGGCCCAGGGCGGCAACATCGCACTGGTGCAGGAAGGAGATACCATCTCCATCGACATTCCCGCCGGCAAGGTGAATGTGGACGTTTCCGACGAGGAACTGGAACGCCGCCGCGCCGCCTGGAAAGCGCCGGAACCCCGGATCACCACCGGGTGGCTTTCCCGTTATGCGAAGCTGGTCTCCGGCGCCAACAAGGGCGCTGTGATGGAATAACCGTTTGCTAAAAAAGAAGGGGGCAAAGCCGGGGTGACATAAGAAAACGGCGGTGAAGCCCCGAATTTTTGACGCATGAAACGCAGAAAGCGGTCCTGCAAGCAATTTGCTTGCAGGACCGCTTTTTTGCTCTTTCTCTCAAAATTTCGAGGCGCAACTGCTTGCACCGGGAAGGCGTCCCTTTTGATGCGGATGCAAGGAAAAACGCCGAAGGGGCTGCGGGCGCGGCAATAATGCGCCCGCTCCGCTTCGCGGACCGCCCGGCCGGTTGCGAACCAGCCCTGGTCCCCATTTTCCCGCCTTGCGGGAAAAACCCGGCACCCTTTGTGGTTGTCAAGGCGGTTTGACGATGCAGCCGCGCAAAAGGGGCCCCTGCCCGGCGTCGTTTTCTTACGGAACCCCGGCCAAAGCCTCTCTTTTTTTATTGTGCCGCCTCGGCCGTAAACAGCGCGGCCAGCGCCTTGCCCACCAGCCGTGCCGAATAAATCGCTTCCTGCAGGGTGTTGCCGTGGCCGCCCATTTCGATCAGCAGGCTGCCGGTGGTCAGGTCCTGGTTGTAATAGCGGTAATCGAAGAGAACCGGCCGGGCCA
>CALXIP010000127.1 GCA_944388395.1 uncultured Ruthenibacterium sp. | reverse complement strand
TTGCATCCGGTGTAGATCGTTCCGTCTTCTGCCAAAAGTGCCGCCCCCACCCGAAAGCCGGAATAGGGTGCGTATGCATTGTTTCGCGCAGCAAGCGCCGCACGGATCAACGTCTGCTCATCCACCTTCATTGCTCATCCTCCAGCACACTGCCCAGCGCCAGCTTCATCATCTGCGTGAAACTCTGTTCCCGCTGAACCGGCGTCGTTTCTTCATGAGAAACAAAGCTGTCGGAAATAGTCAGCACACAAGCAGCGTTTTTTCCCGTGACGCGGGCATTGTGAAACAGTGCAAAGCTCTCCATCTCCACGGCCAGGCACCCTTTTTCTCTGCGCAGCTTTTTCCAATAATCCGGGTCATCTGCATCCCGATAGAACACATCACTGGAATGGATCACGCCTTCCAAAAGCGGAATCCCCAGTTTTTTGGCACTGGCACGCAGACGCTGATTCAGAACAGGCGAAGGGAGCATGGTATCGCCTGCTGTTCCGTTTTGCGTCTGCGCATAACTGGACTCGGAATAGGCGGCTGTCGCCAGCACCACATCAAAAATCTTCGCCTCGGCAGCATAGGCCCCGGCAGACCCTACGCGAATGATGTTTTCCACGCCGTATTGAGTGAACAGCTCCCAGGAATAGATACCGATGGATGGCATCCCCATTCCGGAACCCATCACCGAAACAGGCACACCTTCATACGTGCCCGTGTAGCCCAGCATTCCGCGCACCTGCGTCACCAGACGAGGTGCCTGCAAAAAGTTTTCCGCGATAAACTTTGCCCGAAGAGGATCGCCCGGCATAAGAACGGTGCTGGCAAAGTCCCCGGGATTTGCCGCGTTGTGAGGTGTCGCCATTATCATCCACTCCTTTTTACTCCAAATACAATGTTCGAATTCTTTGCAAGGTATCTGCATTCACGCCGCATTCGGCAGCGAGATAATCTTCAAAACGCGGGTATTTTTGCGCAATGGCGCCCAGCGCCCGTTCCATACTCTGGCGCTGCACGCCTGCTGTTACCGCCGCCAGCTCCTTCGCGCGTTCCGGCGAAAAGAAACGTTTCAGCAACTGTTCCACCTGATGGCGCGATTTCGGGCGGCAAGTGTTGGTGACCAGATAATCCTGAATGACCGTTTCCCGGTCCACTCCCAGCGCAAGCAGAATCAGTGCCGCACCGATACCGGTTCGGTCTTTTCCCGCGCTGCAGTGAAAATAAACGGGGACCTTTTGTTCTGAAAGAATCCGGAACAGCTCCACATAGGCGCTGTTCTGAAAGGGCATATGCGCATAGCCGCCGTCCACTTCACGAAGCATTTCGGACACGGTCTGTTCCCCGCCGGCAAAAATTGCTTCAATGTCGAAATCCACGTCCCGCCCCTGTGCATCGCGCAGCGCCGAACGACTGATGTACTCGACCCCTTCCAAAACCGGATCCGGTGCGTTCCGCCGTTCGCTTTCCGAGCGCAGGTCCAGCACAGTTCGAATTCCCAGACTCGCAAACAAGGCACGGTCTTCCGGCAGGCGGATATCACACAGTGCCGGGCCGCGAAAAAACACACCGTGCTTTACTTTTCTGCCGTCCTGGGTACGGTAACCGCCCAGTTCCCGAACGTTTTCACATCCGACAAATGGAAGCGGAGAGCCCGGACGTTCTGTTTCATTCATATGATGTTCCATTGTCCATTTACTCCTGTTCTTTCAATGTGCCGTCCGCATAGGCGGCCACCAGCCGCTTCAGATCCTCGATCTGGTCCTGAAGGCGCAGGCCCTCATCGGTGTCTTCCACATAAACACGCCGCTCGCTGGTCTCAAATACGTTTACTGTGGAGAGAATGTCTGCATTTTCGCGAATGGCCTTCTGCGTGGTTTCAAAGGACCCGTGACTGCGCAGCGACAGTCCCCGGCTGGAAAAAACCAATGTGTACCCCGCGATACCGGTACGCTTGTGATAGGCCTTGCAGAATCCGCCGTCGATCACAATCAGCCGCCCGCCCGCTTTTACGGGCTTTTCGCCGTTTTTCGCCCGCACCGGCACATGTCCGTTTACAATGTGCCCGTGGGCAGGGTCCAACCCGAAATTCTCAAAAATGCGCAAAACCGCCGCCTCAGCCACTGCTGTATCGTCGTTTTCCACCCAATAATAATACGGATCTTTTTGTTCCGCATAACTTTCTTCTTCGTCCAGAAAGAAATGCTCAAAATTCGCCATTTTATAACGCCCGAAAATGGGCGACCGGCGACCGCACCACAGGTACCACAAAAAGTCCTGTCCTTTTCGGCGTGCTTCGCTGCCCAGCGGAGCAAAATACCCCTGCCGGGCCATCCGCTCGCAGTAATCCATAAATTCTCTTCCGCAATAGGTTTGGCCATCCATAAAGACTTTTGCAAGCTGCCCGTTTTCATCAAAAGGAATGGCTCCATGGAACAGAAGGTTGTGGTTTTCGATTTTATACACGCTGCCGTTGGCATACAGGAACCGCACATGCCGCGCCAGGCGCTCGCTTTCTGTAAAGCTCTGGCACAGCTTGTCCATCACTTCCTGTTCTCCCTGGGTCAGCCGAGAGGGATGGGCCGGGTCCACCGTGGGGAAATCGCAGTCGCGCATCCGGTAAACCTTTCCGTCCACTTCCACTGTCTGCGTGACAAAATTCACTTTTTCCAGCAGTGCGCGATCCAGCATTCCAAAATCCGGATTTCTTCGCACCACCTGGCACTCCAGCTTGCACAAAATGACCGCGATCGCTTTGTGCATGCGTGCCACACGCGCAAGGTCTTCGGCGGAATATCCACCGTCATTAACCAGCTTGGGCCAAAAAGCAGACACATCCGTATGCCGGTAAACTTCCTCGGCAAACAGTGCCAACGGACGCAAATTCAAGCCGTAGCCGTCTTCCAGCGTTTCCAGATTGTTGTAACTGAGCGACACATGAATGACACTGGCAATGCAGACAGCGCTGCCCGCGGCGGCCCCCATCCACTCCACGTCATGGTTTCCCCATTGAATATCCACGGCATGATGGGCCATCAATTCGTCCAAAATGATATCCGGACGTGCGCCGCGGTCGAAAATATCTCCTACAATATGCAGTTTGTGTACGGCAAGGCGGCGAATCAATTCGCACATTGCCGTAATAAACGCATCCGCCCGGCCATTGTCGATGATGGCCGACAGGATCCGCCCGTAATAGAGATCCTTATCGTGATCTTCAAAATGCGCGTGAAGCAGTTCGTCGATAATATAAGAAAACCCTTGCGGCAGGCGCTTGCGGACATAGCTGCGCGTATATTTGGAGCTCATCAGCCGGCAGACATCAATCAACCGATAAAGTGTCTGGCGGTAAAATTCATTTAAGTCTTTCTGCGCTGGCTTCAGCTGTGCAAGCTTCTGCGCCGGATAATAAATAAGGGTGGCAAATTCCGCCCTCTCCTGTGCAGAAAGCCGCTCTCCCAGAACCCGGTCCACCTTTTCCCGAATGACCCCCGAGGCACTGGAAAGAATGTGTGTGAACGCCTCGTACTCCCCGTGAAGGTCACTCATAAAATGTTCGGTGGGTTTCGGGAGTTTCAAAATGGCCTGCAGGTTGATAATTTCCTGTGTGGCAGCCGCTGTGGTCGGATAATCTCGAGCCAGCAGCTTCAGAAACTTCTGCTGTGGTGTATCCATGCTCTTTCTCCTTTCAGCGAAGAGGGCTTCCGCACCGGCCGCAGAACAGCGCGTCCTCGCTGACCGGATTTCCGCAGCGAGGGCAGACACGTGCCCCGCCGCTCATTCCAAAGCCATTGTTTTTCCCGAAATAAACAGCGACCCGCCGGGAGCGCCGAAAATACAAAAGCCAAATCACATTGCGAAGAATATCCAGAAAAACGGTCGGTACAAAAACAATCGGATCTTCCATGCGAATCAGAAGGAACAGGTCCAGAATCGTCAACAGAACCACCAGAACGATCAAAACCTGCCAGTAGGACGGACGCCTGCCCACCACCTGATAAATCAGCGCGCCCTGCGCCACCATGCAGGCCACGGTCAGCGTCGTTCCCACAGGGTCCAGCTGCACACCCGAAGTGAGTATCTGCAAAAGAGAGATCACGTTCATTCCCAAGCCGAAGCTCAGAGTAACGGTAAAGAACAAAAGCCATCCGCCCAGTCGCTGATAATCCCTTTGTGGCATGATACCACTCCTTTTTGATTTTATAATGTTCTTATTGTACCACATCGCGTGATTTTATGATACACTTAGAGCAGAAAACCCGCGCGCCTGTTCGCCGCGCACACAAAGGAGCCTTTTCATGCAAATCCCCACTCATTGCACACTTTGCCCCCGCGCCTGCGGTGCGGACCGCACCCAGGCCCTGGGAGTCTGCGGCGGCGGACGGCAGGTGCGCCTTGCCCGCGCGGCGCTTCATTTTTGGGAAGAGCCCTGCATTTCCGGCACCCGCGGATCCGGGACCGTGTTCTTTTCCGGCTGCCCGCTGAAATGCTGTTACTGCCAAAACTTTACCATCAGCGCGCAAAATTTCGGGCGTGAAGTCTCCACCCGGACATTGGCGGATATTTTTCTTCGCCTGCAGGAACAGGGGGCGCACAACATCAACCTGGTCACTGCAGGGCACTATCTGCCCTGGGTGCTGGAAGCGCTGAATCTGGCCGGACCGGGCCTGACCATTCCCATCGTGTACAACACCGGCGGGTACGAAACCGCCGAAGCGCTGCATGCGCTGAAAGACGTGGTGGACATCTGGCTCACGGACATCAAATACGTTTCTTCCGCTCTCAGTGCAAAATACTCCGGTGCACCGAACTATTTTGAAGTGGCGTCTGCGGCAGCGCGAACCATGTGCCGGATGGCCGGGCCGCCTGTGATGGAGAACGGTCTTTTAAAAAGAGGTGTGATCGTGCGCCATCTTGCACTTCCCGGCGCAATGGCCGACACCCGTGCCGTGCTGGAGTTCATGGCGACGGAACTGCCAAAGGGCGGATTTCTGACCAGTCTCATGAGCCAGTACACGCCTTTCTACAAGGCACGAGAGCATAAGGCGCTGAACCGTCGCATCTCCACCTATGAATACCGGCAGGCGGTGAATCTTGCAGTGGAACTGGGCCTGACCCAGGGCTATATGCAGGAAAAAAGCAGCGCCAAAGAAGAATATACGCCTTCTTTCAACCTGGAGGGCGTGGAGGACAAAACATGAAAAAAAAGAAAATCCTTATGCTGACCACCGGCGGCACCATCGCTTCGGGACCTACGGAAAACGGACTTTCACCCGTGCTCAGCCCGGACGAGCTGCAAAGCTACATCACAGAATTTCGGGACGTGTGTGAATTGGAATGTCAGGCGCTCTGCAGTCTGGACAGCACCAACATCACCCCTGCTCACTGGCAGATGATCGTCCGGGCCATTCGTGACCGCTATGACGACTGTGATGCATTTCTGATCTGCCACGGAACAGACACCATGGCCTATACGGCCGCGGCGCTTTCCTACCTGATTCAGGATGCGCAAAAGCCCATTTTGATCACTGGCGCACAGCGCTCGATCCTTCTGGAAATCACCGACGCCAAAAAGAATCTTCGTGACAGCATTCTTTTTGCCTTGGACGAGCGCACCAAGGGTGTAAATCTTGTCTTTGACGGAAATCTGATCGTCGGGACCCGTGCCAAAAAGACATCCAGTTTCAGTTACAACGCTTTTTCCAGCATCAACTTTCCTGCCCTGGCCCGCATTCAGAACGACCGGGTCATCTATTATGTACCGCCCTGTCCTGCTTCGGGGCCGGTGCGGTTCTACGATCAGCTGAATCCTCGCCTGTTTTTGCTGAAGCTGACTCCGGGCATTTCGCCGGATATCATCCCGCTGATTGTCCGCCTGTACGACTGCATTTTGGTGGAAAGCTTTGGAGTAGGCGGTCTGCCAGACAGCATTCTGGACCCGTTGTGCTCCGAACTTGCACGCTATGAACCGCACAAAAAAGTTCTGGTGATCACCACACAGGTCACCTATGAGGGCAGTGCCGTGGACACCTACGAAGTGGGGCGCCGGGTCCACAACCGCGTTCCCTTCCTGGAGACCCGGGATATGACGCTGGAAGCTGCATACACCAAGCTGATGTGGATTCTGGGCGGAAAAATCTCTTCCTGGAACGAACTGGAAACCGCTTTTTATTCTCCCATCAACTACGATCTTTCCTTTTAAAATAACAGGGGCCTTCTGCCATTGCAGAAGGCCCCTGTTTTCATGCCGCCGGAATGCTTTGCTCAAACTCCAGATTGTCAAACCCTGTCAATTCCTGTGTGGCGCTCTCGCGGGGATAGTATTCTACTTTCACCTGATCACCCTCTCTTGTCAGCGCAAGCTCGTCGGAAAGACTTCCCTGCACGCTGAACAAAAGCTGCGGCTCTTCGGCCAGCACCAGATAATAAGCAGTTCCCGTCGGGTTGTACTCGCTGCCGATGCGAAGCACCGCTCCCGTCAGCTGCTCCTTCTCGGTACTGACATTGCCCACCAGCTGACCGGCCGGGCTGGACTGAATGGCTTTTTCATAATTGAGCCGCGCCTCGCTGATGCTCTCGCCCACCGCCACGGTCTGATAATCCTCAACCGACACGTAGGCATACTGCTTGATCAGTCCCTCGGTGTCCTTCAGCGTCATAAAATAAGTCGGCACACCGTTCATATTGACGATCAACGGGAAAGCAGCCTGGTAACCGTACTGCTGCACCTTGCCCTGTGCCGACTGCTGCGCCGCCATTTCCGTAGCACCGCTGATTCGATACAAACGCGGTTCTTTGGTCACCATGTCCACCATTACAAACCCGATGGCGCTCTCGTCCGCGCCAACGCTGGTCAGGCCAGTGAACAGATAACAGCTTCCGTCGTTGTAAATGATCGTCTGGCCGGGTGAAGTCCGGTATTTGTCCTTGTCACTGAAGTTCAAATATCCGTGCACATACTCGCCTTTGTTGTTCAGCTGCGTCATGATAAAGTTCTCGGGCTGAACACGGTCCACCCATTCCGGCAGCTGATCAATGGCATATGTTTCACTCTCGCCGGTGGCACAGTCAAGCACCACTGCGCCGGTCGCCTCCGGAAGCGAGAATCCCCGCAGATACCGGTAGGTGGTAATAACCCAATACGGCCGCCCGGTGTCGTCCAACTCAAAGCTGTAGTCAGTCAGCCCGGTAAAAGGCGCCGCAGTGAAGCGGGCATAGAACAGAAGGTTCTGCCACAGATATGCGCCCGGCTGGTATTTGATGCTGTACCCATCCACGTACTCCACATCCTGTGGATTGGTAGCCGACACCGTCACATAACCCGGCGTTCCGCTCATATTGGTCAGCCATTTGAACAGCCCGGAATGATACGTCGGCACAGCCCACAGAAGCTCGCCGTTCACCTGCTGCAGTGTCGGTTCTCCCAA
>CALXIP010000126.1 GCA_944388395.1 uncultured Ruthenibacterium sp. | reverse complement strand
ACGGCCTTTGCGTAGCCCTGAATGACGGTGATGGGCGTTTTCAAATCGTGGGAGATGTCCGCCAGCAGCTTCTGGCGGTTCTGCTCCAGCGCAATGCGCTGCAGCTCGCTCTCCTGCAGGCGGCTGGCCAGACGGTTGAATGCCTGGCAAATTTCCTCAAATTCCCGCGGCCCCCGGTACTGGATGGGGTGGTACGACCGCTGGTGCGCCAGCGCCGAAAGCCCGCGGCTCAGCTTGTTCAGGGGGCGGCTCACCCGGCGGCTCAGCCATTGAGTCATGCCCACCAGCACCACCGCGTACACCAGCAGAAACAGCACCAGCGTGCGCAGCCAGATGTTGCCCAGCGTCCCGCCCAAAGGCAGGGACTCCGCTTCGTACAGGATCAGCCAGCGGCTTTCTCCGTCCTCGCCGGCAAAGGGGTGCTTCCAGATCAGATGGTCTTCCGGCAGGGTCTGGGTCAGGTAGCCGTAGGCCCGTCCGTCCAGCGCGCCGCCCGAATACCCCGGAATGGAGCCGTAGGCGATGGTCCCGTCCGGCCGCAGAATCAGCGGCTCCTGGGACAGCAGGTAGTCGTTGGCGGACATGGCGTCGCTGGCCACCAGGGTCATCTCGCCCTGGGCGCTCTCCCAGCGGCTCACCGAGCGGTACACCCCCTGCTGGTGAAGGGGCACACAGGCCAGTTCGTCGGGGGTGAAATCGCCGCCGCTCTCCCGCTGGGTGTACAGCACCCGGCCCTTTGAATCGGTCACCTGAATGTATCCGCCCTCGCCCAGCACCTTTTCCGCCGGGAACCGGTCATACCGGCCCTGGCGAAGCAGGGTGTCGTACTCGGTCAGGTCCCGCTGGGACACAGGGGTGAAGGCGCTGGTGCTGTCGTGCATGGCCCAGCCAAGCAGCAGGGCTCCCGCGGCCAGAAGCAGCAGGCTGAACGCGGCGAAATAGCGCAGCAGTGTATGAAAATATCCGGAACGTTTACTCCACAGCTTCAATTTTGTATCCCAACCCTCTCACGGTAATAATGAAGCGCGGGCGGCGCGGATCGTCCTCGATTTTCTCCCGCAGCTTGGAGATGTGCACCATCATGGTGTTTTCGTCGCTTTCAAAGTAAGCACCACTGACGGCCTCGTACAGTTGTACCTTGGTGAAAATACGCCCGGGGGCGCTCATCAGACAGGCCAGGATCTTGTACTCGGTGGGCGTCAGGGCAATGGACACACCGTTTTTGGTCACGCACAAAGCGCCCGGGTCCAGCCGCAGCGGGCCCACCACTGCGGGGGCCGGCGCCTGGCCCTGGTTCAGTTCGTAAAACCGGCGCAGGTTGGCCTTCACCCGCGCAATGATCTCCAGCGGGTTGAAGGGTTTGGTCAGGTAATCGTCCGCGCCCAGCTCCAGCCCCAGGATCTTGTCGCTGTCCGCGTTTTTGGCCGACAGGATCAAAATGGGCATGCTGCTGATGGCTCGCAGGCTGCGGGTCAGCTCGTACCCGTTCATGCGGGGCATCATGATGTCCAGCACCGCCAGGTCCACAGGGTGGGTGCGGGCCAGCTCCAGGGCGGCGGCGCCGTCGGGCGCGCACAGCACCTGGTATCCGCTGCTCTCCAGATACAGCCGCATCAGATTGGTGATGTCCTGATCGTCCTCGGCAACCAGAATGGTGTATGCCATGAAAAACCACCTCGCAGAAAAAATAGGGGGGAACGCACCTTCATTGTACACGATGCGCCCGCCCCATGAAAAGGCCTATTCGTAGCGCAGCGCCTCAATGGGGTCCAAAAGAGCCGCCCGCCGGGCCGGATAATACCCGAAGAACACGCCGATGGCCATGGAAAAGGCCACCGCCACCACCGCCGCCGGCACCGAAGGCCGCACCGGATAGTTCATCACCACGGCTCCGGCGCTGCCCACGGCCACGCCCAGCACCACGCCGATCAGCCCGCCGATGAGACAGATGATGACCGCCTCCACAATGAACTGCAGCAGGATCACCCGGCTTTTGGCGCCCAGCGCCATGCGCACGCCGATCTCCCGGGTGCGCTCGGTGACGGATACCATCATAATGTTCATCACGCCGATGCCGCCCACCAGCAGACTGATGGCCGCAATGGCGCTGATGCCCAGCTTCATGTTCTGCATCACCTTGTCCATGGACTTGACCGCCTCTTCCAGGCTGGACACCGACACGGTGAAATAGGGGTTGCGGGCGTAATAGCTGCCAAAGTAGGCCCGGGTGCGCTCCATGAAGGGCTTGCTTTCCACGCCGTCTTTGGTCTGCAGGGTCAGGGTCTGGTAGCCGGGGGTGCGCTGCAGCAGGCGCACGCCGCTGTCCACGGGCATATATACCTCGGTGGAGGTGGGTTTGCTTCGTCCCTCCTGCTTGTGCTGGTAGACGCCCACAATGTACAGCCGCAGGGGAATGCCGTTCACATCCGTGCGGAAGCTTTTTCCCAGTGCGTCGGCGGGCTTGGCCCGGCTGCCGAAATACTGGGTCACGAAGCGGTCGCTGACCACGGCCACGGCCCGGCCGTCCGCGCCGTCCCGGTCGGTGAGGAACCGCCCGGCCAGCAGCTGCAGCTTGGCCTGTACCGCCTGGTCGGGCGATACGCCCAGCAGCTGCCCTTCGGCCTTGAAGCGGCCGTTGGTGGCGGTGATGCTGCCCAGCTCTTCCCGAACCACCAGCGCCTTCAGCTGGTCGGCGAATTTTTCCCGGTAATCCTCCAGCATTTCCCCCGTCAGAAGGTCCGAGGGTTCCGGGCTGCGGTATTCAAAGTTCTCAAACAAAGCGTCCTGTTCGCCGGCGTCCAGTTCGTCAAAATTCACATTGGCAAAGGGGTCGTCCTTCTGGGTCACGCTCACGGTCACGTCCCGGGCGCCCAGACTGGCCATCTCCTGTTCCACAGACCCGGACAGGGAGTCGCCCACCGTGATGATGGCGATCACCGCCCCGATGCCGATGATGATGCCCAGCATGGTCAGCAGGGCCCGCAGTTTGTTGGCCCGCAGGCTGCCCAGCGCCAGGCGCACGTTTTCAGAAAGCGGCATGGCTGGTTCCCTCCTTGCGCTGATCTGCCAGAATGCGCCCGTCCCGCAGGGTGATCACCCGGGGGCATTCGTCGGCCAGTTCCCGGCTGTGGGTGATGAGCACAATGGTCTTTCCCTGCCGGTGCAGATCGTGAAAAATGTCCATCACGTGGCGGCTGGTCTGGGAGTCCAGCGCGCCGGTGGGCTCGTCCGCCAGCAGAATGGCCGGGTCGTTCACCAGGCTGCGGGCGATGGCCACCCGCTGCTTCTGCCCGCCGGACAGTTCGCTGGGCTGGTGAAAGCGGCGCTGCTCCATGCCCACCCGGCGCAGCAGCTGGGTGGCCCGTGCCTCCCGGTCGCGGGCGGGCACCCCGGCATACAGCATGGGCAGCTCCACATTGCGCTGGGCCGTGGTGCGGGCGATCAGGTTGAAATTCTGAAACACGAACCCGATCTTCCGATTGCGCACCTCGCTCATCTGGTCCCGCCCGGCGGTGCGCACGTCCGTGCCGTCCAGCACATAGGTACCTTGGGTGGGCTTGTCCAGCACGCCGATGATGTTCATCAGCGTGGATTTGCCGCTGCCGCTTTCGCCCACAATGGCCACGAACTCCCCGGGCCACACCGTCAGGTCAATGCCGTGCAAAATCTCCAGTTCGTTCTCCTTGCCCACGTTGTAGGTTTTGACGATGCCCCGCATCTCGATCAGCGGCTTCATGGCGTGCCACCGCCTTCTGCGTCGGGCAGGGTGCTGGCGTCCGCCAGCACTTCCATGCCGTCGGTCAGCTGCGCGCCGCTGATCTCCACCGCGTAGTCGTTTTTCATGCCCGTCTGCACCCGCACCGGGGCAAAGCGGCCGTCCGGCTGGCGCACCTGGATCACGTCCATGCCGTCGCCGTCGGGCTGCACCGCGTCCAGCGGCACGGTGTACACATCTTTTTTCTGGTTCAGAATGATCTCCGCCTTGGCCTTGGCCCCGATGAAAATGTTCTCCGGGTCCTGAATGGCAATGTCCGCCGAAAAGCCCGCCGAAGCATTGCCGCCCTCGCCGGAAGACCCGGCAGTGGGGGAGATGCGGGATACCTTGCCCCGCAGCGCCGTGGGCGAGGCGTCGCTGGTGATGGAGGCGGCCAGCCCCACCTGCACTTTCTGAATGGCGTATTCAGGGATGGTCACCGACACGATCAGATCGTCCGTGGCCTGGATCACCGCCACATCGCCTTTGCAGATGCTGCCCACGTTCACCTTCAGTTCCGTCACCTTGCCGTCGGTCTCCGCCCGCAGCACGGTGCTCTCCAGGCTTTTCTTCAAATCGGCCAGGGCCGCGTCGGCCACGCCGCGCTTTTCCTGCTTTTCAGCCTGCTGCAGGTCTGCGATGGCGCTGTTCACCGTCTGGTCGCAGGCGTTCAGGGCCTGGGTGCGGGCGGCAGCCGCCTGCTCCAAAGCGCTCTGGGCCTCCACCTGCCGGGCCGACGCCTCGTCGTAGGTCTGCCGGGCGCGCTCCAGCTCGCCGGCGTAGCGCTCAAACTCGTACAAAGCGCGGGCGTCGGCCAAAGCGGTGTCCGCCTGCCGCGCCTGCTCTTCCGCGGCCTGGTAGGCGGCATAGGCGTCGCCCTCGGCTGCACCGCCCGCGGCGATCCAGCTGTCATAGGCGGTCTGCCGGGCGGCGTTGGCCGCAGCGGCCGCGCTCTCGGCCGGGGCCACGGCCTTCATCATGGTGTCGTAATGGGTGCGTGCGTCGTTGTAGGCGGGCAGGGCGGCCTGGGTGGCTGCCGCGGCCTTGTCCCGCTGGGCAGTGGCCTCGTTCACGCGCACGTCCTGGGTCTGGCGCTCGGTGTCCCGGGCGCGTTTGGCGGCGGACAGCGCGTCGGCGGCCTTGGTCACCGCGTCCTTCAGCTGCTGCTTTTCGCCGCTCAGTTCCTTTTCCTTGTCCTGAATGGCCCGGCGGATGTCCGTGTCGTCCAGCGTGCAGATCACGTCGCCTTTTTTCACCACGTCGCCCACCTTCACGTTCACGGCCACCACCTTGCTGGTCAGGGATGTGGTCACCGAGGAAACCCGGGCGCTCTGCACCAGACCCGACACGTTCACCGACTCGGTCAGTTCGCCCTTGGTCAGGGTCACGGTGCGGGCATAATTCAAATCGTCGCCTGCATCGCCGCCTTTGCGGTGCAGCAGGGCAAAGGCGCCGCCGCCCGCCGCCAGCACCACGGCCAGCGCCAGTACGGCTGCGGTCAGGCGCTTGTGCCGCGCCAGAACAGGCAAAATCGTTTTTTTCATCACAGCTCTTCCTTTCTTTCGGCTCTGGGTTCAGCATAACACGCCTACCTTTACGCCGCCTTTACGTCCGCCTTAAGATTTGTAAAGGTTTGAAAAAAGAGCAAAAAAACCGGC
This sequence comes from uncultured Ruthenibacterium sp., assembly GCA_944388395.1. GTDB lineage: Bacteria > Bacillota > Clostridia > Oscillospirales > Ruminococcaceae > Ruthenibacterium > Ruthenibacterium komagatae. The sequence goes on along the minus strand of CALXIP010000126.1, from coordinate 6,014 downwards.
ACCCCGCGCGCAGCGCCGGGGTGCCGGTCCTTTTTCAGAGCGTTATTTCACCGCATTGGCGGCGCTTTTTTTCTCCGCGGCAGCGGCCATCAGGTTGGCCACAATGGAGCCGGAGATGTTGTGCCATACGCTGAACAGCGCGCCCGGCACCGTGGCCAGCGCCAGGTCCGGGAACACCGTGCCCGCCAGGCTGGTGGCCAGACCGCTGTTCTGCATGCCCACCTCAATGGACACCGCGTTGCACTTGGCGTCGCTCATGTGCAGCAGCTTGCCCACACAGTAGCCCAGGGCGTACCCCAGCAGGTTGTGCAGCATCACCACGGTCAGAATCAGAATGCCGTTGGCGAACAGTTTTTCGGCGTTGGGCGCCACCACCGCGCCCACAATGGTCACAATGGCCACCACCGAGATCAGCGGCAGGATCTCCACCACTGCCTGGGTGAATTTGCCGAACAGCTTGTTGATGATGAAGCCCAGCGCAATGGGGATGATGACGATCTTCACAATGCTCATGAACATATCCACCATGTTCACGGTCACGGTCTCATGGGCATACAGATAGGTCAGCGCCGGGGTCAGGAAGGGCGCCAGCACCGTGGAGCAGGCGGTCATGCCCACGCTCAGGGCCACGTCGCCTTTGGCCAGGAAGGTCATCACGTTGGAGGACGTGCCGCCCGGGCAGGTGCCCACCAGGATCACGCCCACCGCCAGCTCCGGGCTGAGGGGGAACACTTTGGTCAGCAGAAAGGCCAGCAGAGGCATAATGACGAACTGCGCCGTGCAGCCCACCAGAACGTCCTTCGGGCGGGAGAACACCACTTTAAAGTCCTCCAGCTTCAGCGTCAGGCCCATGCCGAACATGACCACCATCAAAAGGTTGTTTACCGTGACAATGCGGGTAAAGGCGTTGTAATCCTTTCCCACCCAGAGAAAGCTCTCCGGCACAAAAAAGGCCAACACCGCAATGGCAAGCACAATGATCGCCATGTACCTGCCGGCGAATTTGCTTACTTTTTTCAGTACTTCCATGATTCGTTCCTCCCAAGGTATCTATTCTGAACCCGGCCCGCCGCGGGGCCGGTGCCAGCCAAAACAAAAAGGCCTTTGTCTCCTGAACCAAGAGACAAAGGCCTGAAAAGACGCTCTGCGGTACCACTCTTTTTGCCCGGTGCACACCGGACCACTCGCTCCCGCAGGGACAAACCCGACGGGGCGGCAGGATAACGGCTGCCGGCCGGCACAGCTTACTTGGCCCCGAAGGGCGGTTGAGCCTGCTGCTCGGAGGGGATGTTTCCGGCGGGCCCCGCCGCTGCGTTGCACCACCCGGCAGCTCTCTGGCGCGGAGTTTCCGACGTACTGGACCTCGTCAACGCTTTACTGTGATAAACATTACACACATTATACAGCGCAGGCGGCAAAAGTCAACGGGCAGAATTGCTTTTTTACTTTTTGCACAGTTTTTGCGTTTCATTTTTTGTAAGGTTCCACAGCACGCCCGGGCGCGGGCTTGAAGCGCCGCCCTGCGTTCTGTTACAATGAAGCCAGAGAGGAGGAGAATCCGTGCCCGTGGATATGAAGGAAAAAATCGCCGACCAGCTGAATGCGCTTTTGCGCCGCAAAAGTTTGGACAAGATCACGGTGAAAGAGCTGGTGGACGGCTGCGGCATCAGCCGGCAGACCTTTTACTATCATTTTCAGGACATTATGGACGTGGTGGAATGGCAGCAGAAAAGGGTGCTGGCCCAGGGCATTGCCCGCAGCCTGGCCGCGCCGGACCCGCAGAGCGCCATTCGTTCTCTGGTGCGGGAGGGGCTGGAAAACCAGGATTGGGTGGACCGTCTGATGGCCTCCCGGCGCCGGGCGGAGATCGAGCGCCTTCTGGTGCGCACCATGAGCGACTATCTGGCGCAGATGATGCTGCGCCGCGCGCCGGACCGCATGCTTTCTGCTGCCGATGCCGACGCAGTGCTGTGTTTTTACGCCAGCGGCGTTGTGGGCCTGATGCTGGACGGCCTGCACCGCAGGGATACGGACCCCGATGCATTGGCGGACCGCATCTATCGCCTTCTGTCTGCACAGCTCACCTTGGGTGGAGGACCTTTCCTCTGAAAACAGGAAAACGGAATCGTTCCTTGCGCACACATTGTCAAAAAGGCCGGTCAGACCATTGGGGCTTGACCGGCCTTTTTGAATTGTTTGGAAAATCAGCAGCTCATGCCGTTGGCCTGCATATAGGCTGCCAGTTCTTTCCCGTGGCATTGCTCCTGTTGCTGAAGCGCGCTCAGCACCTGGCGTGCGGCTGGGTCGTTAAACTCGAACACGGCGGTGTTGTACACGCCGGAAACATATTTTTCCGTGGCCAGCAAATCGCTCAGCAAATAGGCGTCGCTCTGTTTTTGGGCACGGGTGGTGTTGGCTTTCAGCTGCTTTTCCGAGGGCAGGCGGCTGTTCTGCGCCTTGGCCGCCTGGGCAGGCACCTTGCCGTCCATCATCTGGGCAACGGTGTCGCAGTGGTTCTGCTCGGCCTGTTCCAGTTTGTGCAGCATCTGGCGCAGGGTGGGGTCACAGGCAGCCTCAGCGGCTTTGCGGTATTTCTGTACACACAGTTTTTCCTCGTTCTGCAGATCTTTCAAAAAGTTCTTTTCCTTTTGGGTCCAGTTCATGACGGTTTCTCCTTTCAGGGTTTGCGTTTACTGTGCCCTGTCCAAAGAAAAATATGTGTGCCTGGAAAAGTTTTTCAGCCGTTGGCCTCAATCATGTCGGCGGTGATGCTGTCAAACAGTTCTTCGTTCAGGTTCAGTGCCATCCGCTTGCGGCGGGTTTGCTTCCTGTGTTTTACATTGTAGCGATAGCAAACGAGGGATAGGAACTTCCTTGAAATACGCTGCTCATCCCAATATAATGGAGTTAATTTTAACAAATAACCGTTGGAGGAAAACGATGGGTAAATCACTGGAATAAACCGGCAGTTGCCCATGCGTAAAACAATAAATATGCCTATATTAGTTGATCATCAATTGCAAGAGCAGATACCGCGTGACATTTTGGATTTTCCCATTGCATTTTATTCTGATGAACTCGCAGATCTGCCAAACCGCGCGGGACCTGTGCATTGGCATCCATACTTCGAGATCGCCACAGCGCAAAGCAGTGTCTTGCACTTCCAAGTAGGACAAGACCACACGATTCTGGAACCGGGGGACAGTATCTTCATCAACCAGAATATACTTCATGGAATTCGGCAAGTGTCCGGCGGGAAGCCTGATCCCCTGCCAATCATTCTGTTTTCCGGCACAGTGGTCGCCCCGGAGAACAGTGCTATTTATCAGAAATATATCCTGCCGATTCTTGCATGTAACTCATTGCCATTTGTTGTATTCCGACACGAAAATAATCTTTGGGAAGATGTCCGTCAACAGATCCACGCTGCATATCGCGCTATTCGGGAAAAGCAGGAGTGTTACGAGCTGATGGTTCAGCGCAATATCTGCTGTGTGTGGGAGGCAATCTTTCGCAACTTTGACTCTCTGCCAAAATCTGAAGCATCACCAATACAGCTGAACTCGCAAGTGCGTCTCCAAAAAATGCTGTCATATATTTATGAGAACTACGCCAAAACAATCACCCTGGCTGATATTGCCGGTGCTGCCAATATCAGCCGAAGCGAAGCGGGGCGATGCTTTCAAAACTACCTGGGATGTTCTCCAGTAGAGGCACTCATTCAGCATCGGCTTCAAACAGCTCAGCGTTTGATGCAGCAAACTACACTGACGTTGCAGGAGATCAGCGTGGCCTGCGGGTTTCATTCTGTAAATTATTTCAGTCGGCAATTTCGGGGAAGATATGGCTATTCGCCCGGAAAAAACCGATCGTTGGGTAAATAGTGCTTTTATTTGAGGGAATAGTGTCTTTAGCTCCGAGAATATTGGGTATATAATATTCTAAAGCTCATTTCCGGAAGAGATCCATTATGGAATTTAAGTGGTTAAATAAAAACACAATTAAGCAAACGAAGAGCAGGAGCGAGATTATGGCACCGGCCAGACCGACTTCTTCTGCGGCAGTATCAACGAGTGCGAGGAGGGGATTCTTCCGGAACCTCTTTGCAATGCCCCCTAGTACTATACGGAAGTGGAAAGAATATTCGGGCAGGTAAGTAACATGATTGAAAATCGAAAGTACAAAAAAACACTGGTGGCCTGCTATCTGGGATTTGTCACGCAGGCCATCTCTGCCAACTTTGCGCCCCTCCTTTTTTTGACATTTCAAGACCTTTATAAAATTTCGTTAGAACAGATTGCCTTGATCCCCGTTGTGTTTTATCTGACCCAGTTGCTGATTGATCTTGGTGCAACCAAGTTCGCAGACAAACTTGGTTACCGCATTTGTGTGGTAATCTCTCAGATAGTTTCAGCAGTGGGGCTTGTATTACTAACGATTCTTCCGGAAATGCTTCCCGTTCCCTTTTGGGGTATTCTCATTGCGGTGGTATTTTACGCCATCGGCAGCGGTCTTGTGGAAGTGCTGGTTAGTCCCATTGTAGAAGCCTGTCCTTTTGAAAACAAGGATGGCAGAATGAGTTTTCTGCACTCATTTTACTGTTGGGGTGCGGTAGGCGTCATTTTGGGCTCCACTCTCTTTTTTGTGGTGTTTGGTATCGAGCATTGGAAAATACTCACGCTGATTTGGGCACTGGTGCCTCTGGTCAATGTCTTTCAATTCCTCACCTGCCCCATTGATCGCCTGGTAGAGGACGGTGAAGGTTTGCCGCTTCGCAAACTTCTCCGACTGCCGTTGATGTGGATGATGATTCTGCTGATGATTTGTTCCGGCGCGTCGGAAACGACAATGGCACAGTGGGCATCTGCATTTACAGAATCAGCTCTTGGCGTATCCAAGACGATTGGGGATTTGGCTGGCCCGTGTCTGTTTGCCTTTTTCATGGGAATCTCTCGTATGTTATACGGAAAACTAAGTGAAAAGTTGAATCTGGCAAAGACTATGCTGATGAGCGGCTTGCTGTGTATGGCTTGCTATTTACTGGCCTCTCTTGCTCCTATGCCGGTTCTTGGGCTGGCCGGGTGTGCCCTTTGTGGTTTCAGCGTGGGTATTATGTGGCCGGGTACTATCAGCCTTTCTTCACAGAAATGCCCAAAAGGCGGCACCGCCATGTTTGCTTTTCTGGCGTTGGCAGGAGATCTTGGAGGTACAGTCAGCCCGGCTATGGTAGGAAGCCTTTCGGAAATGGCTGGTGGCAATTTGAAAATAGGACTTCTGACCGCCACGGTCTTCCCGATCCTTTTAGTGGCAGGTCTGCTGGTTTTAAATCGCAGGATACGTTGTTCCACTAATCATAAAGCCATTGTTTCAACATCTGCAGTCTGCCATGAAGGCAGGAATGATGGTGTGTGAGAAAAGGATAGATAAATGGATTTTATGCCCTATCTGTGAAAACAAAACGTGTCGGTCAACAATCCTGTTTCGGGCCCCGAAAATGCCGAAAAACGGCTTGAAAACAAAGAAAAAGTGAGCGATAGGAAAATCGGTCACTTTTCTTGGTGGGAGAGGATGGATTCGCGAGCCGCGCACTGAAAAACCGTCCGCAGGACGCTTTTTCCCCGCCAGCGGGCGGGCCGTGCTGTTCTCATCGCATCCTCTCGAAGCCACAAACAAAAACAACCGTCGGGATACGACGGTTGTTCTTGTTGGTGGGAGAGGATGGATTCGAACCATCGAAGCGAAGACGCAACAGATTTACAGTCTGCCCCCATTGGCCACTCGGGAACTCTCCCATATTCTTTTTTCAAGCGGCTCTCTCAAAAAGAGCGCTTAATTATAATAACAGGCGCCGGGACTTTTGTCAACCCTTTCTTGCAAAAGTTTTCCCCTTTTTGTCCCGCCCCGGAACACACAGGTGCATTCTGCGCGAAAGTGTGGTACCATGCTCCTTGGAATCCTTCCGGGAAGAGGTGGAAAACAATGTACCAATACCAAACTTTGGAGCACACTTCTTA
>CALXIP010000125.1 GCA_944388395.1 uncultured Ruthenibacterium sp. | reverse complement strand
GGCCGCCGGACACATGCCAGGGCCGGCAGCCGGTGATGGCCCCCTGCGGACAGCCGAAACGCCGGGCAAGACTCTCCATCAGCGGCGAGCCGGTGTCGTTCCGATAGGTCTCATCAAATTCCCGCAGCTCGTCCAGCGTGTCGAACTCCCGGATCACGTTTTGCTCATACCGGCGCATCTTCAACTTCAGCCGGTCCAGATGGGCCGCATAGATGGACTCCCACAGCAGCCCCTCTGTTCCCGGTGCATCGTAACAGGCGTCCAGTATGGAGAGGAAGGTCCGCGCGAAGTCCGCGTCCCAGAACACATGCCCCAGCATGTACCACTGGTCGTGCCCGCCCACCGTCACGCCGGTGATCCAGTCCTCCCGGTCGGTGGTCAGGCACCATTCCCGTGTCTGCCCCGCCGCATACACCGCCGCGTAGTAAGGCGCGTCCACCCGGTTTTCAAAGGGGTTTTGCTCAAAATAATTGTCCGAGGAGCAGATGTAGCTGTTGCCCAGATAGCGGGCCGCCGCCCGGATGGAGGAATGGTTGTTCCGCCGGGCATACTCCGGGTTTTCCACCAGGATCACACCCAGCTTGTCCCGCAGGTACTCAAACGCCTCTTTTTTGTAGCCCGTCACTACAATGACGTCTTTCACCCCGGCTTCCCGCAGCTGGCGGATCTGGCGCTCGATCAGCACTTCGCCCCGCACGGGGATCAGCGCCTTGGGGCGCTCGGCGCAGAGCGGCGCGAACCGGCTGGAAAATCCCGCTGCCAGGATGACTGCGTTGTCCACGATAAAGCTCATTCCCCGTTCTCCCCTCTTGTCTGCACATCCGGCAGGCCCTCCGGGCACTGCGCCTTGAACAGACGGAAATACTCCTTGGCATAGCGGTACTGGCGCAGGGAATACTCCCCGAATTCAACGCCAAGGTTCCGCTTGAATTCGCACCAGTTGCTCCACAGCAGCCCGCAGGCCGCGATATAGCAGTATATTTTCAGCCGCGTCTCCCGGGGGCAATCCCCTTCAAAATACATCGAGATCAGCGCGTCCACCTGTTCTTTGTCGTACATGGCGTAGATGCAGAACATGGCAATATCCACATGGGGGTCCTGCATGCCGGCATACTCCCAGTCGGTCAGCTGCAGAGCCTCCCCCGCCCCATCGGGATAAAAGAGAAAATTGTCCGGCACGGCGTCAATGTGGGTGAGCACCTTGCGGCCCGCGTGCGCCTCGATGTAGGGACGGAGTTTCAGCACATTCGCTTTTGTCGTTTCATAATCCCGGTACACAGAGGGCACTCCCGCCCACAGGCCTTCGTAAAAATCGATCTGAGCGAAGATGTCGAAGGTATGCCCCACCTGCAATTTCATCTCGTGGAATTCCCGCAGCTTTTTCATGCAGCGGCGAAGATCGTCCGCGCTGGCGCTGTCGCAGCTTCTTGCTCCTTCCAGAAAAGCCGTGATCTTGAATCCCGTGTCCGGGTCGAGGTAGACCGGGTCGTCGCACAGCCCTCTGCCTGCAATGGCACGATAGACCTGCGCTTCCTGGGCCCGGTCGATGAGCCGCTCTGTCCCCTCGCCGGGAACGCGCATGATATAGCGTTTCCCCCGGCAGGAGAAGAGGAAAGAGCGGTTGGTCATTCCCTTTTTGAGCACCTCGATGTCCCGGATCTCTTCCACCGAAGCGCCCAGCGCCGACGCTGCCGCCTGCAGCGCTTCCGAGCGCAGATGCACCGACGCGCCGTCCAGTTCTTTCAGTTCTTCGTAGGTGTTGATCTCGCTGACCGCACCGTCCCGCACCACACGGGCCGCCACCGCAGGCTGACCGCCCGCAAACAGCGCCGCCTCCCAAAAATCGTTCTTGTGCAGACCGGTAGCTTCCAGCGTCTCCATGGACTTGCGCAGCGCCACTCCGTCCCGGGGAGTGAAATAGGCAATTCCCACCATGCGCGCACCCGCCTGCCCGGGTTTTGCCGGCGCAAGTTCTCTTGCGCGGGTGATCCGCACATCGCTCTCCTCACTTTGGGCGTCGCTCACCATGTACCAGGAATACAGCTCATACTTTCTGAACGGGTTTTCCGCGCACCAAAGGTCGCAGGGCAGCAGATAACTTCCCCCCAGCTTTTCCTTTGCTCGCAGCAGAGAATACAGGTTATTCCGGGTGCCGTATTCCGGATTGACCACAAGCTTCACGCCGAACTCATCCATCAGATACTCAAACGCTTCTTTTTTGAAGCCTACCACCACCGAAATATCCGTGACGTCTGCCGCCTGCAACTGGCGGATCAGCCGCTCGATCAGGCGTTCTCCCCGCACTTCCAGCAGCCCCTTGGGGACCTCTGTGCCGATGGGGGCCATGCGCATCCCGTATCCCGCCGCCAAAATGACCGCGCCGGAAGGCCGGGAGTTTTCCAACAGTTCCCTGGCCTTTGAGGTGAGCCGTCCATCCGCCTCGTTCAGATACCCCGCCTCTGCCAGTGTGTGCAGGCAGCGGTTCACCACCCCCAGTGAGTGGCCTGTCATCCGGGCAAGGGCCCGTTGATTTTCGTTGCAGCCCTGCGCGATGCAAAGCAGAACGTCCATTTCCTGTCTGTTCATATTTATCACCATACTGCTTTTCGTGAACACTCTTTCTGTTATATACCATACTTCCGGGGCGATGTCAAACAGCTGCGCCCCGCACGCCATTGGCTTGGCGTGCGGGGCGCGGGGATGGGGCCGCCGCTCACCGGGGCAGGCCGTTGTTCATCAGGTGGGCATAATAGGTGCCCGGTTTCGTTTTCATCTCTTCTGCAAATTTGTAGCTGAGCTTGTGGAAGCAGTTTCTCTGGACCAGCGCTTCCCAAACACCCTCATCGAAGGGGCTGAACAGCCGCAGAAGCAGCACATGGGGCATGGCGTTGTCCGCCGGGATGACCCGCTCCCATTCCTCCGGGTAAGCCTCAATGGCCAATTGGAACATGTCATGGAGCAGGAAGTAATCGACCATCTTTTTGTGATGCGCCCAGTATTCATACAACAGTGCCCGCGTCAGAAGGAGGATGGGATGATTTGTGCAGGCAGTGATGAACCAGCTGGAGATGACCGTTGCCTGACCGTCCCGCCCCGGCTTGAGAGTTTGGAACAAAAACAGGTCTGAGTCCAGCATATATTCCGGGATGTTTTTGCCGGAGCAGAACACCGTTGAGTCGATCCAGGTGCCGCCGTAACGGATCAGCAGCTCCAGACGCAGAAGGTCAGTCAGATGGGTGCGTGTGATGAGGCCCGCCTGTATCTTCTCCTCGATGAATGCCGGGAAGGAAACGTAATCCCTGTAATTTTCCTGGGTGAGCAGCACGATCTCCCGGTCAGGCAGGTTCTCCTGCAGGGAGCGATAGCACCGTTTCACCACGTCCGGCGCGTTCTCCATCCCTTGCAGCCAACAGACCCAGACCTTGTTTGAGCGCTGCCGGGGCAGCGTTTCGCCGTTTTGTGCCTTCCAGTCGGCGATGAAACGGCGGTACTTTTTGCGCAGCCGGCGCAGCACCCGGTTGTTCACCGAAAGGCGCACGATCTCCAGCGATGTGCGGGAAAGTCCCTGCAGCGCCGTCTGCACCAGCGCGAAGAACAGCACCCGGGACTGAGCATACTGCCGCAGCACCGCCGCCCCGTTTACTTTTTTGAAAATCGCAACAAACCCGTTCATTCCCGGCACCTGCTCACTGTTCGTCCAAACGATAGGTATCGTATGTGTGGTGGGTCCCCCGCTGGTCTTCCGGCAGCGGGGTCATATAATCGCCGTAACCCATTTTCAAAATGCGGTCGTACTCCGCCGGGACAGGAAACTCGCCGGTCTCAAAGGGCACACGGATGGTGGAGAACCACTCTTTTTTGTAGACGTTCTTGTTCTGTCCCCGGCGCTCCGTCCAGGGCTGAGCCACACAGGCCACATATTCGCTGGCCTCATAGGCGTTTTTCCGACACTGGCGCTCCTGCTTTTGGATGTAATGCCGGTTGCCCAGCAGATTCGCCCAAAGATAGGCGGGCAGTTTGACGGCCATTTTCAGGCGGGAAGCGGTGTTATCCACGCCGTATCCCTTCCGGCTGGTGAGGAAGCAGAGCGATGCGGTGCGCTTGCTTTTGTGCACCAGTTTCTGGGCCGCGGCCATATCGCTGCCCACGCCGTCCAGAGGATAAATAT
>CALXIP010000124.1 GCA_944388395.1 uncultured Ruthenibacterium sp. | reverse complement strand
CCTGATGCAGGGTGAACTTTTCCTGATCGAAGCAGTAAATGCGGCTGCCGATCAGCTGAAAATACAATTCGTACTGGAAGTGTGTATGGACCTGAAACATGTTGCTGGTCTGCCGGAACTCCATATGATCCACATAGATGAGGCTCTCTTCCAAGACGATCCCTCCTGTACCGTTGATCCGAAAGACGAATCTGTTCTTATTTATAATCAGTTCTTTCGGGAATGTCAAGAAAACACAATTTCCAAAAAAGAAACGCAAAAAACAGGATGAGAAAAACGGCGGTTTCTGTTAAACTATCTGTCGGAGAGAATGCTGCGGAAAGGATGATTGGATGGATCTTTTGCAGATGCGCACCGAAATCGGCGCGGTGGCGGCAGGCATCGGGCTGGGGCCGGATGTGTGCGGCGCGGTGGCCGAATGCGCGCAAAATGTGCTGAACGAGGAAACGGTGCGCCTGTGCGCCCGGCTGACGGAGCCCGAAACCGCCCGCGATGCGGCGCAGCGGATCAGCGAGCTGTTTGTGCAGGACCCGGGCGGCGCTGCCAAGCTGACGCTCTTTTTGGGGGCCGCTGGCCTTGCCCGCGAAAAATGGGCGCAGATCGGCGTGGCGGACGAGATTTTCTGGGACACGGCCGCCTGCCTTGCCCGGTTCGTACAGGAGATGCGCCAGCGCACGGGCCAGCCGCTGTTTGACCGGGAACAATGGGCGTGGCGGCAGATGTGCGGCCGCCTGTTCCGGCTGGGAACGCTGGAGTTTGAATATGTGATCGTGGAAGAGGGCGCGTGCCGGCCCTGGGGGGTGCAGCCGGGTCAGGCGGTTTTGTCGGTGCATATCCCCGGCGACCGGCCTTTGACGGAGCAGAGCCTGCGCGAATCCTACCGGCAGGCGGCGGCCTTCTGGGAAAAATACGAGGCGGCCTTTTGCCCGGCGGGACGGCCGGTGCTCTGGTGCTGCGACAGCTGGCTGCTTTCGCCCATGCTGGCCCAGTGCCTGCCGGCGTCCTCGGCGATCCGGACGTTTGCACGGGCATATGAGCTGTACGATGTGGACCCGGCGGACGAATCGTTTTACTTCTGGCTGTTCGGCGGCAAAAAGAAGCCGGAGGAGCTGGAGCAGCGCACGTCTTTGCAGCGGGCGGTGGCGGAAAAGCTGCGCCGGGGCGAACCCATCGGTTCCGCCAGAGGTTTTTTAGCATTTTTGAAATGATTTTTTCAGATGTTGCAGATTTAATCGGACCAAAAGCAGAAAAAGAAGCGCTTTGTGCGACCAATCGTACAGAAATCATCTGTTTTTCAAACAAAAAATAGGAAAAATGTGCACAACGGCGCTGCAAAGAACTCAAGAAAAGACAATAAACGTGCGTGAAACGCAAGAAAAGCAAAGACTTTAGAGCCTGCGGTTGTTACAATAAAGACCACAGGGACATGTCCGAGAAACGATGAATGAACATGGAAGGTGGAAAACAATGAAAAAGTTCCGCTAGCTGTTATCTTTGGCGATGGCGGCAGTTTTGGCTGTGAGTATGAGCGCCTGCACCGGTATGCCGGGCGCTGCGGATGAGCCGGAGACCTCCGGTTCTGCCACGGGCACATCCGGGGATGAGCAGATCACGCTGCGTTTTTCCTGGTGGGGTGACAACCTTCGTCATGAGGCGACGCTGGCTGCCATCGAAAAATACCAGGAACTGCACCCCAACGTAAAGATTGAGGGCGAGTACGGCGGATACACCGGCTTTTATGAGAAGCTGATCGCGCAGCTGGGCGGCGGCAACGAGCCGGACATCATGCAGCTGGACGCCATGTGGATCTACGACCTGGCCAACAAAGGCGACTATTTTGTGAACATGGCTGAGCAGGACATCGTGGACCTGTCTCAGTTTGACGAGACGTTTATGCAGGACAACTGCACGGTGGACGGCACGGTGCTGGGCGTACCCACGGGCCTGAACGCCGAGGTGTTCATGGTCAACAAGGATATGTTTGACGAACTGGGCGTCGAGATCCGTGACGACTACACCTGGAACGACCTGATCGAGATCGGCAAAAAGCTGAAGGAAAAAGACCCCGAGGGATTTTTGCTGCGCGGCGACTTGATCAACGTGGAATACATCCTGAAAAAATATGTCATCCAGCTGACCGGCAAGGAATGGATCGACAGCGAGAAGAATTTCGGCTTTACCGAGGATGAGCTGGCGGCCGGCTATCAGTTCATTCTGGACCTGATCGACAACAACGTGCTGCCCCCGATGAAAGAGATCATCGAGTACAACACCAGCGACACGCTGAACCCCAAGTGGACCGAGGGCCGTGTGGGCGGCGCTATCGAGTTCGTCAGTGCCTTTGACGGCTGGCAGAGCACCACCCCGTCCGAACTGGTTGTTGTGCAGTGCCCGACGATGGAAGACGCCAAGGCCAGCGGCCTGCTGGTCCGTCCGTCTCAGCTGTTCGGCGTCAGCAAGAATTCCGCTCACCAGGACGTGGCGCTGGATTTCGTGCAGTTCATGATGAGCGATCCCGACGGTGTGAAAGCACTGGGCACCACGCGCGGCGTGCCTGCGTCCGCAGCGGCCCGTCAGATCCTGGCGGACGACGGCCAGCTGAACCCGATGCTGCAGGAAGCGGTGGACGCGGCGGTCCCCAACGCGTTTAAGCCGGAGAGCGCCTACACTTCCAACACGGAGATCAAAGTTGCCGGCGAGCAGACCCTGGAGGCCATGGGCTACGGCAAAATGACCCCGCAGGAAGCGGCAAAGCACCTGATGGAAGAGTACACAAGAATTCTGGGAACACTGGAATAAGTTTCAAAGCAAGGGGGGGCGGGGGCAAGGAAAACACCGCCCCCCGCATTGTTTTCGTAAGAGGTGTAATGAATGCCCGGCAAAGTGGAGAAAAAGAAAAAATTTAAAATCGACCGCCAGCAGATGGGCCTGCTGTTCATTCTGCCCTGGCTGATCGGGTTTGTCTGGTTTCAGCTGTATCCGTTCGTGCAGTCGTTCCTGTATTCTCTGACCGACTTCAACGGCGGCACCACCAGCAATTTTATCGGACTGACCAACTACATCAACATCCTTCAGGACAGCAAGGCCATCCAGAGCCTGCTGGTGACCATTGTCTACGTCATCATTGCGGTGCCCTGCAAACTGATGTTTGCGCTGTTCATCGCCATGCTTTTGAACAAGCCCATCCGCGGCCTGTCGTTTTTCAGAACCGCGTACTACATTCCGTCCATTCTGGGCGGCAGTGTGGCCGTGGCCGTGCTGTGGCGCTTTCTGTTCGTGGAAGACGGCGTGGTAAACCATTTCCTGAG
>CALXIP010000123.1 GCA_944388395.1 uncultured Ruthenibacterium sp. | reverse complement strand
TCATCTTTCATTCTCCTTTTATTGCCCGGCACCCGCCGGGTCCTCATTTTCCTCTAGGAACGTATTTAGCATACCGTTCTTTTGAGTTTGCAACTACCATGATTGAGTCAGAATTTTGCAAAAAATGTGTAAAGAGAAATGTGAAATGAAAAATTCTTGTAAACTTTACATGGATTTTACAAAAAGACGGTCGTGAATTTTACATGCGGCCTTTTACAATAATGAAGGTAATATAAAAGACGAATTTATTGTATTTGCGGAAAGAGAGAGAAAGCTGTTATGGATCTTTTCAACGTTTTGGCTCTGATGGGCGGTCTGGCCATGTTTCTGTTTGGCATGGACGTCATGGGCAAGGCGCTGGAAAAGCAGGCCGGCAACCGCCTGCAGGCGATTTTGAGCAAACTTACGGATAACCCGCTGAAGGGATTTTTTCTTGGCCTGGTAGTCACGGCGATCATTCAGTCCTCCAGTGCCACTACGGTCATGGTGGTCGGCTTTGTCAACAGCGGCCTGATGCAGCTGCACCAGGCGGTGGGGATCATCATGGGTTCCAACGTGGGCACTACGGTGACCAGCTGGATCTTGAGCCTGTCCGGGCTTCAGGGTGACAGCTTCTGGGTGAAGCTGATGAAGCCCAGCAGTTTCGCGCCATTCCTGGCCTTTGTGGGCATTGTCCTTTACATGTTTGTAAAGAGCGAGAAAAAGAAGGGCATCGGCACGATTTTACTGGGATTTGCCATTCTGATGAGCGGGATGGAAACCATGTCCTCGGCGGTGAAGCCGCTGGCAGATGTGCCGCAGTTTACCGCGCTGTTCACGATGTTTCAAAATCCGCTTTTGGGTGTGCTGGCGGGCGCGCTTCTCACGGCGATCATCCAGTCGTCCAGTGCCAGCGTTGGCATTCTGCAGGCGTTGGCCATTACCGGAAGCATTACTTTCGGCAGCGCGATTCCCATCATTATGGGCCAGAACATCGGCACCTGCGTAACAGCGCTGATCTCGTCCATTGGCGCCAACAAAAACGCCAAGCGCGCAGCAATGGTGCATCTTTATTTTAATGTGATCGGTGTTACGATTTTCCTGGTGGCCTTTTACGGCCTGAACGGGTTGATTCATTTTTCCTTTGTGGACCAAACGGTGACGGCCGCCGGCATCGCGGTGGTGCATTCGGTGTTCAACATCACCGCCACAGCGGTGCTGCTTCCCTTTAACCGTCAGCTGGAAAAACTGGCCGTGCTCACCATCCCGGACGGGAAGAAACCGGAGACGGTTCAGCTTCTGGACGAGCGCCTTTTGGCCACACCCGCTGTTGCGGTGGAGCGTGCCCGCGCTTTGACCGACCGGATGGCAGATGCAGCACGTACCGGACTTCTTCAGGCCATGTCGCTGACGCATTACTGGGATAAGAACCTGTCGGACCGCATCAGTGCCGGGGAAGAAGAGATCGACCGGTATGAGGATGTTCTGGGAACCTATCTTGTAAAATTGTCCAGCCGGAGCCTGACCATTGCGGACAGCCATGCAAGTTCGGTTTTGCTGCACACCATCGGCGATTTTGAGCGGATCGGAGACCATGCAATGAACCTGCGGAAAACGGCGATTGAGATCCATGAAAAAGGACTTCAGTTTTCCGAGAGCGCTGTGGCCGAACTGGATGTGCTGGAAGCTGCCATTCAGGAGATCGTGCAGCGCACAGTGGAAGCGTTTATTCATGAAAACCTGGAGGATGCGGAAAAGATTGAACCCCTGGAGCAGGTGGTGGATGAGCTTGTGCGCGAGATGAAGGCGCGTCACATCGCCAGACTGCAGAACGGCGAGTGCACCATGGAGCTTGGCTTCATCCTTTCGGACTTGCTCAATAACTACGAGCGTG
Source organism: uncultured Ruthenibacterium sp. (assembly GCA_944388395.1). Taxonomy (GTDB): domain Bacteria; phylum Bacillota; class Clostridia; order Oscillospirales; family Ruminococcaceae; genus Ruthenibacterium; species Ruthenibacterium komagatae. Next base: position 1,314 of record CALXIP010000123.1, on the reverse strand, counting down.
TGGCGGATCACTGCAGCAACATTGCCGTGGCGTTGATCGAAGTGGCGCATGACAGCTTTGACACGCATGAATATTTGGGTAAAATGAAGGCAGAGGAAAGTGAAGATTTCAAAAAGCGAATTCAAAAATATCGTGATCGCTATGTGTTCCCGCCTATGACGGAATCGGAGGAAATAAAATGATTTACATTGTGGAAGACGATGCCAGCATTCGTGGCCTGGAAGAATATGCACTGCAGAACAGCGGTTACACCGTAAAAGGCTTTGAGAACGGCGAAAGCTGCCTGGAAGAATGTCACAAGCAAGTGCCGCAGCTGATTGTTTTGGACGTCATGCTGCCGGGTGAGGACGGCTTTTCCGTTCTGCGCCGGCTTCGCGCAAGCGGTCCGGCAAAAAGCGTGCCGGTCATTATGGTGACGGCCAAGGCCAGCGAAATTGATGTGGTGACGGGACTGGATTGCGGTGCAGATGACTACATTTCCAAACCGTTCGGCGTGATGGAATTCATCAGCCGCGTCAAAGCGGTACTGCGCCGCGCGGAGAAAAAGCAGGAAGAGCGGCTGCAGTACGGCCCCATCAGCCTGGATGAAGGAACGCACACGGTGCAGGTGAGCGGCAAGGGGATTTCGCTTACATATAAAGAGTATTCTTTGCTGCGTCTGCTGCTGCGGCATGCAGAAAAGGTCCTGCCCCGTGAGACCATTATGAAAGAAGTTTGGGACACCGAGTTTTTCGGCGAGAGCCGTACGCTGGATATGCACGTGCGTACACTTCGCCAGAAATTGGGCGACGCGGGAAGCCTGGTGCGCACCGTGCGTAAAGTGGGCTATTGCCTGAGCGAGAGAGAAGAGGCCGGAGAGTCATGAAAAAGAGTATGTCGGAAAAAATCGCCGTCCGTCTGGTTGCGGTAGGTCTTGTGGCGATGGCGCTGACGACCCTTTTATGCATGGTGATGTTCCACAGCGTATTTGAAAAGCAGGTGGTGCGCGATTTGCAACTGACGGCAAAGGATATTGCGCTGGCCTGCGAAAGGATGGAAGATCCCGAAGATCTGGGCTCTTTCGGCGGCGGGGAACTGAGAATCACTCTGATTGCGCCTGACGGAACCGTGCTGTTTGAAAATCAGAGTTCCGCCCCGATGGAAAATCATCTGGACCGCACAGAAGTTCGCCAGGCACTGGAAACCGGCGAAGGGTCCGATCAGCGCATGTCGGAGACACTGGGGTACGACACTTATTATTATGCAATTCGGCTGTCCAACGGAAATGTTCTTCGGGTGGCTACGGAAGCGAAAAATTTCTTTTCCATCTACGAT
>CALXIP010000122.1 GCA_944388395.1 uncultured Ruthenibacterium sp. | reverse complement strand
ATAAGGAGAGGTAGTATGGCACATACCGTAATGGTGACGGGCGCCGACGGTTTCATCGGCAGCCATCTGACGGAAGAACTGGTTCGCAAGGGCGAAAAGGTAAAGGCCTTTTGTTATTATAATTCCTTTGGAAAATGGGGCTGGCTGGACACGCTGCCGCCCGAAATCAAAAACGAGATCGAAGTATTTATGGGGGATATTCGTGATCCCAACGGCGTGCGCACGGCCATGAAAGGACAGGAGATCGTCTATCATCTGGCGGCTCTGATCGCCATTCCCTTCAGCTATCATTCCCCGGACAGCTATGTGGACACCAACATCAAAGGCACGCTGAACGTGCTGAACGCGGCCCGGGATGTGGGCACCCGCCGCCTTCTGGTGACATCCACCAGCGAGGTGTATGGGACTGCTCAGTATGTGCCCATCGACGAGCACCATCCCTTCCAGGGCCAGAGCCCTTACTCCGCCACGAAAATCGGCGCGGACCGGCTGGCTGAGAGCTTCTACCGCTCTTTTGAACTGCCGGTCACCATTGTGCGGCCCTTCAACACCTACGGTCCCCGTCAGTCGGGACGGGCTGTTATCCCCACGATCATTACACAGCTGCTCTCCGGTGCACAGGAGCTGAAGCTGGGAAGCCTGACCCCCACCCGGGATTTCAACTATGTGAAGGACACGGCGGCCGGCTTCATGGCCATTGCCGACTGCGAGGCTGCTGTCGGTCAGGAGATCAACATTGCCACCGGTCAGGAGATCTCCATTGGCGATCTGGCCAATGAGCTGATCCGTCAGATCAATCCTCAGGCGAAGATCGTGTGCGAATCCGAGCGCCTGCGCCCGGAAAAGAGTGAGGTCAACCGTTTGCTGGGCGATGCCACCAAGCTGCGTCAGATGACGGGCTGGAAACCGGCCTATACCTTTGAACAGGGCCTGGCTGAGACCATTGCCTGGATTCGGGAGCATATGGATTCGTTCCGCACAGGCGTTTACAGCTTGTAATATTTACTTTAAAAATACTTTTTGGAGAATTTGATGAAGCAAAACGGTGAAAAACCGAAGATGCTGCACCTGAACGGCACACTGGGCTGGGGCCTGGCGGCGCTGGCCGCCGTGGTGTGCGGGATTGGTGTGGTCTATTATTGGCGCGTATTTTACGGCTTTGACGCGGTGGCGCCGGTTCCCATGACGCTGGCTGTGTGTGCGCTGGCGCTGGCAGTGGTGCTGGCGGCCTGGCTGGTGGTTCGGTTTGTGAAAAACTTCGACACCCGCGCCGCGTTGGCTGTGTTTTTGTGCGGCTTGTGTTTCTGCTTTGCCAATCCGCCCATGCAGGCGCCGGATGAGAGCGAACATTTTCTGCGTGCCTATGCGGTGAGCCTGGGCCGGTTTGATTTTGACGGCGAACGGACGTTCAGCCCGGATGTGGATGCGCTGCTGGCGGCGTTCCCCGGTGCGTGGGCCAATGGCAATACGACCTATTGGCTGGAGCATGATGCCGCCGGAAATGTAAACGGCGGCGGGTCCAGCGAAAACTATGCCATCAAACAGCAAAACGGACAGACGGTGAGTCTGGCAGACCATTTTTCTCTGTACGAGCAAATGAAAACGCAGGCGAGCGCACCTGTGGTGCGGGAGTCTCAAATCAAGCAGGTACTGCCGTATCTGCCGCAGGCGCTGGCCATGGTGCTGGCGCGGGTTGTGGGCTTTGGAGCATTGGGCTGCTTTTATGCCGGACGCCTGGCCAATCTGGCAGTGTATGCGCTGTTGTGCTGGCTGGCCCTGCGCAATTGCCGGCGCTACAAGCCGGTGTTTCTGGCGGTGATGCTGCTTCCGCTGAGTTTGTATATCGGCGCTTCCTGCAACTACGACGCCCTGATGCTGGGCTGCTATTATTTAACTGCCAGCTATTTCTGTGTGGACGAGATCCGAAACAAAGATCTGGCGGTATTCCTGGCATCGTTTGTGCTGATGAACGCCGTCAAGCCCTGGATCAATCTGCTCTGGGTAGTCATTCCGCTGATCCTGCCCGCCCGGGTGTGGAAGGCCCGCTGGAAAAAATGGCAGGTGGCGGTGGTCGTTCTGGTGTGCGCGGTGCTGGTGACCGTGGGCGTGGAATGGTATGGACAGGCCTTCCGCACCAATTACGAGGAAGCCCGCATGCTGGGTGAGACAGTGAACATGGGTGAGCAGCTTCGCTTTGTGCTGCAGAATCTGCCTCGCACAGCGATGGTGTTCCTGGGCACTTTGTACGAAAATAATTTGTTCCTGGGGCTGCTGGGCAGCTTCGGCGCAATGGATTTGAACATTGGTCTGGTGTCCATGCTGTCACCGGTGGTGCTGGCCTTTGCGTCGGCCCTGTCGGTACATGAAAAAAGCAGTTTGACGCTGCGGCCTTCGCTGGGGCTGTTCGGCCTGGCGGTGCTGTATACGGGCGGTGTGCTGGCCGCTCAGTATATCACATACACGCCGGTGGCCATGGTGCGGGTGCTGGGGGTGCAGGCGCGTTATCTGCTGCCCGCATTCCTGATGCTGTTTGTGCTGCTGGCGGCTCTTTTGAGCCATGTGTTTGAAACGACCCGCGCCGGCGGAAAAAAGGCGTTTCATCTGGGACTGAGCGTCTGCGCCTTTTTCGCGGTGCTCAGCGCGGTGCTGCTGGCGCAGCACTATTTCATCGGTCCGGTCTGCATCGTGCCCTGAGCGGGCGCTGCCGAAGAGAAGGAGAGTTGCTTTTTTGGAAGCTTTTTTGCAGGGCGCCGGGTGCATGGTCACCTTTGGGGCGCTCGTTTGCCTTTGCATTTTCTGCACGAAAAAATGGAATGTTCCGGCGGGCATCAGCCCGCTGTTCGTGCTGTATGCCACCATTCTGTGGTACAGCGTGCTGGCCAGTGTCAACCTGCTGTTTCCCGCGGGAATCCTGTGGTTTGCGGCAGCAGTTCTGGCCCTGGTGTGGCTGGTCCGCAAGCGCGGCGAGATTCGCTGGAAAGAGCTGATCACGCCATCCACGGCGTTTTTCCTGGTGGCCAGTGTGGCGGTGATCGCGGTGTTTGCCGTGCGTCAGCCGCTGTTTATGGAGTGGGATGAATTCAGCTTCTGGGGCATTGCGCCCAAGGTGGTCAAGTCCACCGGTCAGCTGTATACCTTCCAGCCCCAGGGCCTGCGGGTCACCAGTTACGTGCCCGGCCTTGTGATGCTGGATGAGGCGTTTCAGTTTTTGGGAACGTCCTTTGCGCCGTGGAAGGTGTTTGCGGCGTACGATATTCTGATGTTTGCCATTTTTGCAGCAGGACTGTATACGCTGGAACGACGGCGCTGGAACCTGGCGGTGCCCGCGGCACTGCTGCTGTGCATGGTGCCTTATTTGATGACCATGTATCAGCGGGACATCAACGTGTCGCCGCTTTACATGTGCAGCTATGCGGATATTCCCATGGGACTGCTGTTCGGCGCACCGCTGGTGGTGTATTTCCTGGCAAAGGAGAAGACGCCCGTTGTGCTGCTGTGCGCGGTGATGGGTGTGACCGTGGAATGTATTTCCAAGGACATGGGCTTTGCGCTGTGCCTGATTGCTGCGGCATTGATCTGCTTTGATTTGCTGTTTTTGGAAAAGGGCGAGGTGCGTTTTGCACGCCTGCGGGGCACCGGAGCCAAATGGTGCTGGATCGTATCCATGGTGGCAGCGCCTGTTGCTGCGTTCTTCGGATGGGCGGCCCATATGAGCGCTGTCACCGGGGCCAACCGCTTTGACATCGGCGGTGAGCAGAACATGGGCATGGTGCAGATGGTGGTCACAGGCATAGTGGAGCTTTTCAGCCCCAACAAGAGCGAAAAGTTTGTGCAGGTCATGGGCAATATGGCCCAGGCTTTTTACTCCACCAAGCTGACCATGTTCAGCGTCGGTTCGCAGGACGGGACCGTGGGCCGCTATCTCAACGGCTCGGGTCTGATCGTGACATTGGTGATCCTGCTGGTTTTGGCAGTGGCCTTTGTCTATGAGGACAAGCGGGGCCGCAAAGCGGTGGGCTGGTTCGCCCTGTGGAGCGTGCTGGGATTCGCGGCGTTCTATATTTTTACGGGCTTCACCTATGTGTATGTGTTCAAGGAGGCCGAGGCCGCGGCGCTGAGCAGCTACAACCGGTACATCTATCCCTATTACATCGGCTGGTTCATCGCGGCGCTGGCGTTTTTGCTGCGCAGCCTGAAACAGGCAAAGCCGGCCAGTGTGGGCGCGGGATTTCTGCTGGCGCTGACGCTGGGCTGCGGCTGGCGCGTGACCAGTTTTGTGCAGCCGCAGCTGTCGGTGGTGGATTATTCCGACGGATATTTCGCCGGGCGCAAACGGGATATTGCCATGGTGGAGCAGGCCAAACAGTTCCTGACTTCAGACGACCGGGTGTTCTATGTCAGCCAGAGCGACGACGGCAAGAACTGGTTCATTCATTACTATGAGTTTTATCCGGACGTGCAGTTGGATTACAGCTTCGGCGGCGGTCAGCTTTCCGCGGATTTCGAGATTCGTGAAGGCGCCTTTTCCTCGGATTATCCCGCGGAAGATCGGGAGGCATTCATCGGCAAGACACTGACGCCTGAGGTTTTGTGTGCCTATCTGGAGGCCACCGGGTGCACGGCGCTTTACCTGGATGACATTGACGAGGTCTTCATCGATACGTATGCGGACCTGTTCACCGACGGGCTGGAGAGCGAGGCTCGGCTGTACCGCATTGTGGGTACAGGCGATGCGATGCGCTTTGAGCCGGTCGAGGGAGGAGGATACCGCGATTGAAAAAGCTGAGACAATGGGGCGCATCCTTGTTCCGAAACGATAAACGGCTGCTGGCGTTCTGTTATGCGGTGTTTCTGGCTGGAAGCCTGCTTTGGCCGCTGTTCGGATATGTGGAAGACCGGGTGCAGCGGGCGCTGGGCAATGTGACCCCCATGGAAGTTTCCATGAGCGATTTTGAACTGACGGACCTGGAGCAGACCGGACCGGACAGCTATGTGAGCATCAGCGTGGACCCGCGCATGGTCATGAAGGATCCGCCTAAAACGGTTCGGACGGTGACGGTTCGCTTCAACTTCACCAACATGGAGCCGGGAGAGTTCTGCCTGTTCTACAAACCGCGCGAAGGCATGGAGGATTTTGACGCCCGGTGCCGGGTGTGGGCGCACGTGGAGGATGACGGCAGCTATACGTTCACACTGCCTTACGGAGATATCTATGGCCTGCGCATCGACCCGGGGATTTATTACGGCCTGCGGTTTGATGTGGAGAGCATTACCTTCAACGAACCCCGCAGTTTTCTGAGTTGGTTTACGCCTACGCGTACGTGGGCGCTGAGCTTTTTGGTGGTGCCCGCTTTGAGCGCCGCAATTTTGAAATATGCCGCCGCCCTGGCCCTGCGTTTGCACAGCGCCGCCCGGCGAGAGGGAGGAAAATAAACATGGAACCGAAATTTATTCCCTTGTCTGTGCCCAATTTCTGCGGCAACGAAAAGGAGTATGTCAACGACGCTGTGGTCAGCGAGTGGGTGTCCACCGGCGGCAGCAAGGTGCCCGAATTTGAAAAGGCCATTGCCGAATACGTAGGTGCCGCGGGCGCCGTGGCCTGTAACTCCGGCACGTCCGGACTGCATCTGGCAATGCTGGCCGCGGGTGTGGGACCGGGCGATGAGGTGATTGCCCCCACGTTGACGTTCATCGCGGCAGTGAACCCCATCCGTTATGCGGGCGCACAGCCCATCTTCATTGGCTGCGGCGACAGCCTGTGCATCTGCCCCACGCTGGTGCGGGAGTATCTGGAAGCCAACGCGGAAATGCGGGATGGCCGCTGCATCAACAAGCGCACCGGAGCGCACATCAAGGCCATGGTGGTCGTACATGTGTTCGGAAACATGGCCAGCATGCCCGGTCTGCTGGAGATTGCCAAAAAGTACAATCTGATTGTGATTGAGGATGCCACCGAAGCCCTTGGCACATATTATACCGACGGCCCCTTCAAGGGGAAATACGCCGGCACCATGGGTGACATCGGCGTTTACAGCTTCAATGGAAACAAAATCATCACCACCGGCGCAGGCGGAATGGTGGTCTCCAACAATCCGGAGTATCTGGCGCATATGAAGCACCTGTCGACGCAGGCAAAATCCGACGAGTTGAATTATAAGCACGATGAGGTGGGTTACAACTACCGACTGACCAACGTGCAGGCGGCCATGGGCCTGGCGCAGCTGGAACAGCTGGAGGGCTTCATTGAGCACAAGAACCGGATGTATGATTTCTATTTCCAGCGTTTGAACGGCAAAGGTCACTACGGCATCATGCCGTTCCGTGAGGGTGTGCGTTCCAACAAGTGGTTCTACAGTCTGTATGTCTATGACGAGCATCCTCTGAAGCGAGATGAGATCATCCGCCGGCTGGCTGAGCGCAAGATCCAGACCCGTCCTATCTGGGGACTGATTCAGGATCAGGCGGATTATCCGCGCAACGAGAGCTACGGCACGGATCTGGCGCGTCATTATCTGGACCGCATCGTGAACCTGCCCTGTTCCACCAGCCTCACCGAAGAGGATGCCCAGCGCGTGGTGGATGTGCTGCTGGAGCTGTCCCAGGGCTGAGCACCGAATAAATGCACGGGGGATTTTTTATGAAAATCGAGGATATTCTCATTGAGGGGTCCATCAGTGTGCTGGAGGCAATGCGCCGTCTGGACGAGACGGGTCTGCGGGTGCTGTTTGTGGCGGACCACGGCGTTTTGCAGGCAGCCCTGACAGACGGCGATGTGCGCCGGTATATTTTGGCCAGCGGCAAGCTGGAGGCACCGGTCAGCGGCATGGCGAATTATCACCCCAAAGCGCTTCCCATGGAGCAGCGCAGTCAGGCGCGCCGGATTTTGAAGGAAAACGCCATCAGCGCGTTGCCTTTGCTGGACCGGGCCGGCCGCATTCAGGACGTGGTGTTTGCCGACGGGCTGGACATTGAAACCCCGGAGCGCACCGACGTGCCGGTGGTGATGATGGCCGGCGGCCTTGGAACCCGGCTGTATCCGTACACAAAAATTCTCCCCAAGCCCCTGATCCCGGTGGGAGAGCTGCCCATTGCGGAACATATCATTCACCGGTTTACCGACGTGGGCTGCAGCCGCTTTTATCTGGTGGTCAACTACAAGAAAAACATGATTAAGTCTTACTTCAACGATTTGCAGAAAGATTACGAAGTGGACTATGTGGATGAGGACAAACCTTTGGGCACCGGCGGCGGATTGAGCCTGCTGAAGGGGCGCATCGATTCCACCTTTTTCCTCACCAACTGCGACATTCTGGTGGACGCGGATTTCGGTGATATTTACAAGTTCCACAAGGAAGGCGGAAATGCCATCACCATGGTGTGCGCGGTAAAGCACTTTACCATTCCGTACGGAGTGGTGGAGCTGGGCGCGGACGGTGTGATCGAGCGCATTCAGGAAAAGCCGGAGATGAACTTCCTCACCAACACGGGCGTGTATGTGGTGGAGCCCCAGGTGATCGACATGATCGAGCCGGATACGCCGACGCCGTTCACAGACCTGATCGACCGTGTGCGTCAGGGCGGCGGCCGGGTGGGCGTTTACCCCGTCAGCGAGCAGAGCTGGATGGATATGGGCCAGCTGGAAGAGCTGGACAACATGCGGCGCCGTCTGGAGCAGCAATGAACAAACGGGCGATGCCCAAAGGGAGCGAAGCGGATTCGATGAAGCAGGGCTGGAGTGAAAAAAGGATTCTGGCTGTGACGGCGCTGCTGTGCGCGGGAATGGTATGCGCGGTGTATGTGGCGCTGGGTGTATGGCCCTTCGGTCCCAATACGGTAGTGACCGGCGATCTGGGCGGTCAGTATCTGAACTATTTCGCCCACATGCGCCGTTCTCTTCTGGATGGGTTCTCCGGCTGGGGCTATACCTTTGAAAAGGGCCTGGGCGGAAACTTGATGGGCATTCTGGCCTATTATTGCGCCAGCCCTTTCCATGTGCTGTATTTTTTCTTTGATCCCCGGTATTACACCGAGATCGCGGCGCTGGTTCTGTTGTGCAAGGTGACTGCGGCCGGTACGGCGATGGCTTTTTTCCTGGAACGCCGCTTTCCGCAGCTTCGCCATCGGGCGATTCTGCCTGCGCTGGGTTATGCCTTTTGCGCCTGGGCATTTGTGTATTCTCAGAACATCATGTGGCACGACGTGTGGCTGCTGCTTCCGCTGGTGTGTTACGGTATCTGGACGCTGTGCCGCACAGGGCGGCCGTTTGTGTTCGCCATCAGTCTGGCACTGGCGATTTTTTCCAACTTTTACATTGCCTACATGGCCTGCATTTTTTGCGTGCTGTACTTCTTTTGGGAACTGTGGGCCGGCGGCCATGAACTGGATGGGCGCACCTGTGTTCGGCGCTGTGTTGGCTTCGGGTTCGGCGCGCTGTGCGGCGGAGGACTGCCTGCCTTCCTCTTGGTTCCGGCGCTGCTGGATGTGCAGCAGAACAAAGGCATGTCGGGCAGTTTTTCCATCACCGGAGAAACCAGCTTCAAGGCCAGTGAATTTTTCTATCGGCTGATGCCGGGCAATTTTGACTGGAGCAATGTGGAGGCAGGGCTGCCCAACGTGTATTGCGGCACGCTGGTGGTGGTGCTGGTCATTGTGTATTTCTGCGCCAGAGGAATTTCGCTTCGGGAGAAGCTGGCCAGTGCCGCAGTGCTGGGCATTTTGTTTGCCTCGCTGTACAGCAGGGATTTAATGCTGTTGTTCCACGGGCTGACGCCGCCGGTGTGGTTCCCTTACCGCAATTCTTTTTTGTTTTCTTTTTGGCTGTGTTTTTTGGCGGGACGTGCGCTGGTCAGCCCTTGTCTCAATGCGTGGCGCCTTGCGTGTGCGGGCGGCGCGGGCCTGGGCTTTCTGGTGGTTTGCTTTCTGGTGCGCCACGAGTGGTACACTGCCACGTTGTTTGTGGCAGGCGGGGCACTGTGCGCGGTCAGTGCGGTCTGCGTTGTATGCCTGCGTGCTTCCCGGCGTGCGGTGCGCGCGGGTGCGCTTGTCGTGTGCGGCGTTTTGTGTGTGCTGGAACTGACCTGGAACAGCGCTGATGTGCTGAGCCGGTTTGAGCAGTATCCCCGTCAGGATTATCTGGATTTTTACGATGAGACGTCTGCAGCCGTGGAATATACCGAGCACCTGGACGAAGGCGCGCGCATGGAAAAGACGTTTCAGCGCAGCTACAACGACCCCATGCTGCTGGGATATCACGGTGTTTCCCATTTTGGTTCCACACAGGACTCTGCCAACACCGACTGGCTGTCCGCCATGGGCTTTTCGGATTTGAACGGTTACCGGTCCGGCGGGACCGCCTTTGGCGAGGCGCTGATCGGTTTGAAATACCTGCTTGCGCGGGAGGGCGATTCGCTTCAACCTCACTATGTATTTGCAGGGCAGGCGGGAGAGACATCTCTGCAGTTGTGGCAGAATCCGTATGCTCTCCCGGTTGGCTTTTTCGCAGACGTGCAGGCACTGGAACAGACGATTCCCGTCTGTGAAGAGGGACAGGATGTGTTCGACGTGCAGAATGCATTGTTCCGGGCTCTCAGCGGAGAGGACGCGCTGCTGCTGGAAGATCTTTCGGTTTCAGGTCCTACGGGACGTCTGACCGGGCAGCAGGAGTATACCGCTTCGGTGCCAAAGGATGGAATTGTCTATGCCGTGTGGGAAGGCGATGAAGCACTCCCGGTGGAAATTCCAGACGCGGTGGGCGCGCAGCCGGGTATCTGGTATACTTGGGGCGTGGTGTGCCTGGGCGAATACAGTGCCGGTGACACAGTGCGTGCGCAGGTACAGGCTGTGTATGAGGAGATGGAGCTGACCGGTGTTCGCTTCTGTGTGTTGGATACCGGACGTTTGAAGGCATTTTGCGATCGTGCGTCGCAAAACGTACAGCAGACACAGCTGGAAATCGGCACGTTCCGCGCGCAGGTGCAGGCGGACGGCCAGAGCCTGTATGTGATCAGCGTGCCCTGGTCTCAGGCGTTGCGCTGTACGGTAGATGGTCAGCCTGTTTCTGTGCACCGGCTGGCCGACGGGTTGTGTGCCGTGGAGCTGACCGCCGGAGAACACAGCCTGGAATTGGGCTGGACGGTGCCCGGCGCAACCTGGGGACTGTGCCTTTCGGCTGCAGCAGCCGCAATGCTGGCGGCTCTGTGGCTCTTTGGCAGAAAGAAAAATAAAGGAGGAGAATCGCATGTCCATCTGCATCATCGCTGAGGCGGGCGTGAATCATAACGGAAGCCTGGAACTGGCGAAAAAAATGGCGCTGGCGGCAAAAAAGGCCGGCGCGGACATCGTAAAATTTCAAACGGCTATTCCGGAGCTGGTCATCAGCAAATTTGCCGAGAAGGCCGAGTATCAGAAGGAACAGACCGGCGCGCAGGAGAGTCAGCTGGACATGTGCCGCCGCATCCATTTCGGGTTTGACGGCCATGCGGAGCTGAAACGCTATTGCGATGAGATCGGCATTGAATACCTCTCTACGCCTTTTGATCTGCCCAGCATCGATTTTCTGAATACGCTGGGCCTTTCCGTGTGGAAAATTCCGTCCGGTGAGATCACCAATCTGCCGTATCTGGAAAAAATCGCCGCCACCAAAAAGCCGGTGATCTTGTCCACCGGCATGAGCACGCTGAGCGAGATTGAAGACGCGCTGAGCGTTTTGGAAGAGGGCGGTACCGAGCAGATCACCCTGCTGCACTGCAACACGGAGTATCCGACGCCCTTTGAGGACGCCAACCTGACCGCCATGTATGATCTGCAGGAGCAGTTCGGCCTGCCGGTGGGATATTCCGACCACACCACGGGTTACGAGGCGGATATTGCGGCTGCGGCGCTGGGCGCTTGTGTGATTGAAAAACATTTCACGCTGGACCGCAATATGGAAGGTCCGGATCACAAGGCGAGCCTGGAGCCGGATGAGCTGGCCGCCATGGTGCGTGCTGTGCACAATGTGGAAAAGGCCTTGGGCGACGGCAAAAAGCACGTCAGCCCCAGCGAGGCAAAAAACAAAGCCATCGCCCGCAAAAGCATCGTAGCAGCGAAACCCATCCAAAAGGGCGAGGTGTTCACCGAGGAGAACATCACCACCAAGCGTCCGGGCGACGGAGTCAGCCCCATGCGCTGGCACGAAGTTCTGGGCAAAACGGCCAAGCGGGATTTTGCCGAGGACGAGAAAATTGAGCTGTGAGGGAATGACCATGAAAAAAACGGTCTGTGTGGTGACAGGCACCCGCGCGGAGTGGGGTCTGCTGCGGGGCGTTGTAAAAAAGATGGAACAGAGCGAGATTTTGCGCCCCAGCGTGGTGGTCACGGGCGCTCATCTGAGCGATGCCTTTGGCCATACCGTGGCGGAGGTGGAGGCGGATGAAGCCCCCATCGATGCGCGCATCGACATTTTGAAGTTCGGTACGGGCAGTGCGCTCTCCACGGCAAAGACTGTTGCTTACACGCTGGATCGTTTTGTGGACTATTTTTCTCAGGCACGGCCCGACGCGGTGCTGGTATTGGGTGACCGGTACGAGATTTTTGCCGTGGGGCAGGCGGCGGCTCTTCTGGAGATTCCGCTGATCCACATCAGCGGCGGCGACGTTACGCACGGTGCGGCGGATGATTATTTCCGGCATTGTCTGACCAAAATGGCCAGCCTGCACTTTCCAGCCTGCGAGGAGTATGCCCGCCGGGTCATCCGGATGGGAGAGGACCCCGCCACGGTGGAGAACGTGGGTGGTCTGGGCGATGAAAATCTGCGCAATATGAAGCTGCTGAGCCGGGCGGATTTGGAAAAGAGCATTGACTTTTCGTTGGAGCAACCCTATGCGCTGGTGACGTATCATCCGGAAACCGCGGGCGGTGCATCTCCGGTCGGGCAGTTTGACGAACTGCTGCACGCTTTGGAAAATATGCCGCTGCACGTAATTTTTACCAAGGCCAATGCAGATGCGGGCGGAGCGGACATCAACCGGCGCATTGATGAGATCTGTGCGCTTCATCCGCAGAGATATAAGGCGTTCACCAGTCTGGGGGTGCTGCGGTACCTGTCCGCCATGAAGTATTGTGCGGCGGTTATTGGAAATTCTTCTTCCGGCGTGGTGGAAACGCCTACGTTGGGTGTGCCTGCGGTGAACATCGGCCGCCGGCAGGAAGGGCGCATTTTGTGCCCCAATGTGATCTGCTGTGAAGCGGACGCCGCGTCGATCCGCGCTGCGGTGGAAAAAGCGCTTACGCCGGAGTTTGCACAGCTGGCGAAAACCACGGTCAGCCCCTACAACGGCGGCGAGACCAGCCTGCGCATGGTGCGGGGAATGGAGCGCTTTTTGACCGGTCCGCGCTGCGGAAAACCCAAAATTTTTTACGACGGAGAATGACCCATGGAAGCGTTGCTTGCAAAATGCAAGGAAATTTGGAGCACGGTGTGGAAGGTGTGGGGCCGCCAGAAGTTGGAGGCACCGGAGTTTTTTGATGGCATGATCACCACGGCGCTGCGTCTGTGCCTGCTGGCGCTGCTGGGACTTGCTGTAGTCCTGCTTGTTACGCTGATTCTGTCGGAGATCAAGCGGCGCCGCGAGCCCGATGAGGAACGCCGGAAATCTCTGCTGCGCCGCGTGATCAGTCTGGGCGGAGCCTTTGCGGTCGTTCTGGGGTTGTGTGCCTGGGCCTACTGGCCCGCGCCGCTGGCACAGACCGACCAGGTGCAAAGTGTGACATTGTCCAGCCGTGTGCCGGGCAAAAAGGAAAAGCCGGTGGAGCTCACCGAAAGCCAGACCGACAAGCTTCTGGAACTTTTGCAGAACACGTCGTGCGTTCCAAGCTGGCAGACGGATTTGCCGTATGCAGGCTATGGGCAGATGTTTCGCATCACGCTTTTGACAGATGCGGGCGAAGTGCGCATCCTGGCTGCGCCGGAGACCGGATGCCTGTATACCGAGACCGAGACCGGACTGATTTATACCATTGTGGGGTACGGCAACTTTTACAAGGCGCTTGGTACCCTTTGACAATCACGGGAAAGCGGGGAACAGAAAGATGAAAGTATTGATCGTTGGATTGGGCAGTATGGGCAAGCGCCGGGGCCGCATTCTGCGCAGCGTGAAGCCGGACGCAGAACTGTGCGGTGTGGATTTGACCGAATCCCGCCGCAAAGAGGCCGAGGATCTGGGAATCCGGGCATACGATTCCATTTCCGGGGCGCTGGCCGCGGAACATCCGGACTGTGCCTTTGTGTGCACCGCTCCCATCACTCATGCAAAAATCATTGACGAGTTGCTGGATGCGGGCCTGCCGGTGTTCACCGAGCTGAATCTGGTCAGTGACGGCTATGATGATCTCACGGCCAAGGCGGCTGAAAAGGGCGTGCCGCTGTTCCTTTCATCCACCATGCTGTATCGGGCGGAGACCCAGTACATCAAGGCACAGGTTCAGGCATTTGAAAAGCCGGTCAATTACATTTACCACATCGGTCAGTATTTGCCGGACTGGCACCCCTGGGAAAATTACAAAAACTTTTTCGTGGGCGATAAGCGCACCGGCGGCGTGCGGGAGATTTTTGCCATTGATCTTCCCTGGCTGTTGGATGCTTTCGGCCCGGTGAAACATGTGTATGTGGAAAAGGACAAGCTCAGCGAGCTGGAAATTGATTACCCCGATACGTATTTTGTAACGCTGCGCCATGAGAACGGTGTCAAGGGAATTCTGGCGGTAGACGTGGTCAGCCCGAAAGCGGTGCGCAATTTTGAGGTGTTCGGCGAAGGTTTGCACCTGTTCTGGGAGGGCAACCGCAAAACGCTGGCCCGTTACGATGCTGCAGCCAAGGACAAAGTGCCCGTGCAGACCTATGAAAGCTTCGAGCATGACGCCCGCTATTCCGACAACATTGTGGAGAATGCTTACGGCGACGAGATCGTGAATTTCTTTGGGGTGCTGGACGGCACCCAGCAGCCGCGCTGGAGCTTTGAAAAAGACAAAGCGGTGCTGGAGCTGATCGAGCGCATCGAAAACGCATAAAAAGAGGCGGAGTATGAAAGTTTTGTTTGTGGGCCTTGGTTCCATTGGGACCAGGCATTTGCAGAATTTGCACACGGTGGCCGCGGAGAAGGGCATTCCGGTGGAAGCATGGGCGCTTCGGTCTTCCGGGCGGGAACTCCCCGCCGCCACACAGGCGCTGCTGGCCGGTGAGATGCGCGCCCTCAGCGGGCAGGAGCATTTTGACGCGGCGTTTATCACCAATCCCACCAGCCTGCATTTTGAATCGCTGCGCATGCTGCGGGGCAAGGCCGATGCGCTGTTCATTGAAAAACCGATTTTCGACCGCACAGAGGCTGACCTGGAACAATGCCTTGCGCCCGGACAAAAGGCGTATGTGGCCGCGCCCATGCGCTGGTGCGGTGTGATGCTGGCGCTGAAACGCCGCCTTCCGGAACTTCGGCCCTATTCGGTCCGGGTGATCTGCTCGTCGTACCTGCCGGACTGGCGTCCCGGTGTGGATTACCGCACGGTATATTCCGCTCACCGGGAGATGGGCGGCGGCGTGACCATCGATCTGATCCACGAGTGGGACTACATGGTGGAGTTGTTCGGCAAGCCCCTGGAAAGCTACAACTTCAAGGGCACCTATTCCGATCTGGAAATCGACTCGGACGATCTGTCTATCTACATCGCTCGCTATCCGCATATGCTGGCGGAGATCCATCTGGACTACTTCGGCCGCACCTACCGGCGCACCATCGAGCTGTTCTGCGCCGACGGCACCGTGACCGCCGACTTCGGCGAAGGTACCCTGACCCTGGCCAACGGCCTGGTGCAGCACTTTGAGGAGCCGGTGAACGACCGCTACATGCGGGAGATGGAGTATTTCCTGGACTACGCCATCAACGGCCAGGGCGAGAGCATCAACAGCCCGGCCATGGCGCTGGACGTGCTCAAGCTGACCCTGGGCGAGGAATAAAAGGAATCAATCCGAAAGAAGGAACGAAACGTGGAAAAACTGCTCATCACCATCTGCGGCCGCGCAGGCAGCAAGGGATTCAAAAACAAGAATCTGAAGGTGTTCTGTGAAAAGCCGCTGGTGTATTACACCCTGAGCGCCGCCTCCCTGTTCAAGGCCGCCCGGCCGGACGTGCAGGTGGACATCTGCCTGAACACCGACAGCCAAGCCCTGGCGGACCTGGTGGCCGCCAAATACCCCGAGGTGGTCTTCCTGCCCCGCGGCGAGGCGCTGGGCGGCGACACGGTGCCCAAGATGGCCGTCTTTCAGGACAGCCTGGCCCGCATGGAGGAGAAAAACGGCTGCACCTATGATTACGTGATGGATCTGGACATCACCAGCCCGCTGCGCACCGCCAAGGACGTGCAGAACGCCTTTGAGATGAAGGCTGCCCGTCCTGACCTGGACCTGGTGTTCAGCGTCACCGAGTCCCGCCGGAACCCCTGCTTCAATATGGTGCGAGACTGCAGCGACCACGCGGCACAGGGCATCGACAACGCCACCTACACCGCCCGTCAGCAGGCCCCGGTGTTTTACGACGTGAACGCCAGCATCTATGTGTTCCGCCGGGATTTTTTGGCAAACAACACCACCGGTATTCTGTGGGACGGCAAGATCGGCGTGAGCAAGATGCTGGACACCGGCGTGCTGGACATCGACAGCGAAGAGGACTTCCTGCTGATGGAGGTCATCGCCGGGCATCTGTTCAAGACCTTGTCGGAGTTTGCCCAGGTGCGGGACAACATCCGGGAATAAAACGCGGCGCGGGGGCCTGCGGCTCCCGCGCTGAAATCTGCTATCGAGGAATACCATGGGAAAGACACAAAACTCCTGCGCCCGGGCGCAGCGGAACAATCTGATCTTCTGTTTTGCCCTGGCCATGGTGCTGGTGGGCGGCGTTTATCTGCTGCTGGGCTTCTGGCCCTTCGGCGACGGCACCATGCTCACCGGCGATCTGAACGGCCAGTATGTGGCCTACCTGGCGGATTTGAAACGCCGCCTGGGCGAGGGCGGCCTGTTCTACAGCTTTGCCAAGCTGTGCGGCGGCAGCACCCTGGGCCTGTTT
>CALXIP010000121.1 GCA_944388395.1 uncultured Ruthenibacterium sp. | reverse complement strand
GATGGTGGGTTTCTCCACCCGCCTTCCGAAATAGGAAGCCGGCCCCGCCAGCTGCACACCCAGCGCACCCGCCATGGCTGCCTCGGTCTGGGCCGAATTGGGGCTGGCGTGATTGCGCCGGTCTCTGCGCCAGATGCGCAGCGCATTTTTTCCGTTTAGTCCCGTGAGAGATGCCGCCGCGATCAAATACAGCGCTGCCAAACGGGAGGGGAGATAGTTGGCCGCATCGTCCAGTCTGGCTGCAGCGCGGCCAAAAAATAAATAGCGGTCATTTTTATATCCCACCATACTGTCCATGGTGTTCACAGCTTTGTAGCAAAGCGCCAGCGGAGCGCCCCCCAGCAGCATGTAAAAGGCAGGCGCCACCACACCGTCGGAAAAATTTTCCGCCACAGTCTCCACCGCCGCTTTTGTCACGCCCTCTGCGCTCAGTGCCTGCGTGTCTCGCCCCACAATGCGGGAAACCGCGCGCCGGGCATCGTCCAGCGTGGCGCCCGTCAGCGCGTTGTACACCTTGCGGCTTTCATCCCGCAGGCCCCGCATGGCCAGTGCCTGCCAGCACCAGACCGTCTCCAGCGCAAAGGCGGCCGCCGGATGGATGCGGCCGCACAGCCACAGCGCCAGCGCACTCACCGCCAGCGTACTCAGAGGCAGTACCGCCGCCAGCACCGCACCGGCCGCCAGCTGGCCGCCCGAAGATTTTGGGAAAAGCCTGCGCAGCGGCGGTTCCAGTACAGCGATCAGGCGCCCCATTCCCACCACGGGGTGCGGCATCCAGGCGGGGTCTCCCAATGCGAGATCCAGACAAAACCCCAGCAGGGCCGCTGCTGCAATGTTCATGTTATTCCTCCTTCGCGTAGGACACCTCACGGAGCAGGTCCAGAACCTGTTCCGAATGCCAGCGGCCGGTGTCCAGCACAAAACCGGCGGCATTGCCCGCACACCAGCTGTAATAGTCCCGGCGGGGGCGGGCATAGCGTTCCATCACGGCCATCTGTGTCCCCCCATGGGCCAGAATGACCAGTTCTTCTCTTTGCTGAGCAAGCGCCCGGTCCACCAGGTCGGCAAAAGTGGAACAGGTGCGGGCGGAAAACTCCGCCCGGTTTTCACCGCCCGGGCAGCGGCCCAGGCAGTCCTCTCCCACCCAGGCGCGATAATCCGCATCGTGCTCCATTTCCACATAATTGCGGCCTTCAAAAATCCCGAAACACATTTCCCGCAGCGCTTCCACCGGAATAAGACGTGCATCGGGGAAGAGAATCCGCGCGGTTTCCACCGCTCGGGAAAGGGGCGAAACATAAACTTCCCGGGGTGAAAAATCCGCCTGCCGCAGCGCCGCACGTCCTTTTTCCGACAGAGGGATATCCCGCTGACCCTGATAGCGCTTCTGTTCGTTGTACAGCGTTTGGCCATGGCGCAAAAGGTAAATCTTCATTCCGGCCGTTCTCCTTTCAAAAAAATGGGCAATCCGCAGAACATCCGGACCACCGTATCGGCACGCTGTGCCAGAAGACAGGCCAGACGGCCGGCGTTCTCCCGCGCTGCGCGCTGGTCAGGGTCCACCGGGACCACGCCGCCTCCCACTTCGGTGGTGATGACAATTTCATACTGCGCCAGACGGTCAGTCAGCGCTTCCAGATCTTCGCAGTCAGCGGCCAGTTCCTGCACATTCCAGACAGCCCTGCACCCCAGCTCTTCCTGCGAACAGTTCAAAATCCGGCGCGCATAATCCCGTTTCCCACTGTACAACGGCCCTGTGATCAGGATCATATCACCACTCCTCTACCATCTGGCAGACAACCAGCGCCGCCAGCATCCAAATTTCCGTTTTCTGCAAAAACCATCCGGCCAAATCTCCGGAAATGCCGCCAAATTCTTTTTGGGACATTCTGCGATACCGTACAAAGACCAGTACAGCCGCCAGCACCATCCCACCGCCGCACAGGCCTCCCGCCGCCACAAGGCACACCGCCAGAAGCACGCACAGCGCTGTCAGAATGTGCCGCACCGCCAGCCGGTCGGCAGCAGTGGCAAAGGTGTGGACAAGGCCCGTAGATTTCGCCAGGGGGAACCAGGCCACCGCCAGCCCGGAGAGCGCCCGCTCCAGCACAAACCCAAGGCCCATGCACAGCGCATCCCGCGGGGTACAGCGCACGGCCGCACACAGCCCCAGATATGCAATAAAATAGGTGCACAGCCGGATGAGCGCAAACGCACCGCAGCGCGGGTCCTTCAAAATCTCCTGCTTTTTTTCCGGCGAGGCACAGCTGGCCAGCGCATCACAGGTATCGGCGTATCCATCCAGATGAATGCCGCCGGTGACAAACACCGGAATCAAGCACAGCCCCGCTGCGCGCAAAAGGCCCGGAAAGGAAAAGTGTGCCGCCGCCACAGCCCAGCCCCACCATGCCAGAGCGCATACCGCTCCTACCAGCGGAAAGGCGCACAGCGCGTACCGCATATTTTTTTCGTTCCACACAGGCTGCGGCACCGGCACCGCCGAAAACATGGCAAACGCCACCGCGATGGTCTGCCAAACGATCACAAAACTCGTCCTCCCCGTTTATAATAGTGCGGAATTCCGCACACCACTTCGCAAACTTCGTCCGCCCGGGCAGCCAGCGCCCGGTTCACCTGACCCAATACCCGAAGATACGTCTCTGTATCCCCCTGATAGTCGCTGCCGCCGCTGAACACGTCGCCTGTAACCACCACCAGCACACTGCACTGCGCCAGAAGATTTTCCACCCCGTCCAGCACAGCCTGCACGGTGTTCCGGCCGGCACCGCCCGGCGCGTACAGCTCGTTGGCCGTCAGGTTGCTGATGCATTCCAGCAGAACCGCGCCCGAAGACGGCAGCCGAAGGCCGGACAGGCCCATGGGACATTCCAGCGTCTGAAAGCCTTTGTCGGCGCGCAGCGTGCGATGCCGTTCCACACGCGCACGGCACTCGTCATCAAAGATCTGCATGGTTGCCACGTAAAATCGCGGCTGTGTGCCGGCCTGCAAAATCAGTTCTTCCGCACAGCCGCTTTTGCCGGAGGCTGCGCCCCCTGCTACCAGTGTGAACATCAGGGTTCCTCCTTGCCGCTTTGCGGTGTATAGGCTTCGATGCCGCCCTCGTCAAAGGTATAGCACTCCGCATAAACCGCCCGGGCCATGTCCAGCAGCGGCATGGCTGCCACCGCGCCCGTTCCCTCGCCCAGGCGCATTTCTGCCGTGATCAGCGGCCGTTTGCCCAGCTTCTCCAGCAAAAGGCGGCCCGCCGGTTCCGCCGAGACATGGCTGGCCAAAACCGCCTTGGAGGCATGCGGGCACAGACGCACAGCGCACAGCGCCGCCACCGTGCTGATAAAGCCGTCGGCCAGCACTGGAACACGGTATGCCGCACCGCCCAGAAAAACACCGCACAAGCCGGCGATATCAAATCCGCCCACCTTGGCCATTACATCCAGCGCATCGGACGCATCAGGACGGTTGCGGGCGATGGCACGCTCAATGGCAGCTATTTTCCGCGCAAGGCCCGCATCCGACAGACCGGCGCCCCGGCCTGTCATCTCTGCAGGGGACCGGCCCAGAAGCACACTGGCCACCGCACTGGAAGTGGTGGTGTTTCCGATGCCCATTTCCCCGGTGGCAAGCAACCGCACGCCCCGCTCTGCACACTGTCGCACAAGGGTCGCTCCCGTCAGGACAGCCTGTTCGGCCTGCGCACGGGTCATGGCAGGACCGCAGGTGATGTCCGCCGTGCCGTTTCCCACGCGCCGGTCCAGCACGCCGGGCACCGGGGAAAAATCAAGAATCCCCATGTCCACCGGCACCACATCGCATCCGGCCACTGCCGCCATACGGCACACGGAAGTGCACCCCGCGGCCAGATTGCGCGCCACAATGCCGGTCACACTGCTGTCCGTCTGCGTGACGCCCTGCGCCACCACGCCGTTGTCCGCGCACAACACCAGCACTGCCCGGGGAGAAAGCTCGATCTGCGGAGTTCCGGTGAGCGCGGCAATGTCCTCCAGTGCCGTTTCCAAAAGGCCCAGACTTTCCAGCGGCTTGGCGCAAGCCGCCCAGTTCCGGTGGGCCTGCGACCGGGCGTTTTCGTCCGGCGGGGTGATCTGATCCAAAAGTTCCCGCAGATTCATGGATTTTCGCTTCCTTTTCGTCTATAATTCTCTGCCGCCTGCACAAAACGCTCTGCCAGAACCGGCGCGCCCGCGGCATACAAATGGGGAAAGCCCGCATACAGCGTGGGGGTGGCAAAACCAAACGCCCATTGACGCTTTGCGGTCGGCTTGTGCGCAGTCAGATCCGCACCGTTCTCTGTGGAATCCCAGTAGTGGAATTCGTGCACGGGAAAATGTTCACCGGCACGGAACAACAGGCTGTCCCTGTCAGCG
>CALXIP010000120.1 GCA_944388395.1 uncultured Ruthenibacterium sp. | reverse complement strand
CCGTCAAAGGACCGGCTTCGGTGCTACCAGCTTCAGTGCTTTATGGTGGCCAAGAGGGGCTTAAGCCCCTCTCTTTCAAAATGTGTGCTTTTCAGGGGGAAAAACCCTTGACAAATCGCTTACTGTTTGAAGATACGGAAAACAAAGCGTGGATTTTCAGTGGTTCCCCTTGCACGAATATGGATTTTAAGATACAATATATACAGGAATTTATTCTATTCAAGGAGGGACAGAGAGTATGAGTGAGCCTACCGCCATTTTCTCGATTTACGATGATAAGGATAAAGAGATCAAGGCCATTTTGACAGATGTATACCGCGCGTTGAAAGAAAAGGGGTACAATCCCATCAACCAGCTCGTGGGATATATTCTCTCGGAAGATCCCACCTACATCACCACTTATCAGGGCGCGCGTGCAAACATTCGCCGCATTGACCGCGATGATCTGCTGCAGGTGCTGCTGAAAAATTATTTGGGCGAGTAAATCACGCCCGCAGAAAAGGAGAACCTTCTCATGGCATTTACCCCGAAACTGACTTACAAAGGAAAACCGCTGGTCCGGTGTAAGAACGATATCTATTACGGCAATCTGGCCGATCCGTATGTCATCTTCATGCAAGTTCTGACCAGCAAGGAGGAAAATGGCGTGCGTGTTGCGGACCGTATTCATGTCACGCTGCTCTCTACCGATACCACCAAAAGCCCCATCGAACGCATGGCGCGGCAGAGCGATAAATACGGCCTGTGGAGCGCATTGGAAATCGGCAGCATCTGGCTGGAAAAAGCGTTGGGAGAGAAAAAGGCCTGACGCGGCAGCGGAAAGTTTTTCATGCAATGTTTAAAAGAACCCTCTCTTTGCCACACTATAGGCAAAGGGAGGGTTTCGTTTTGGAAAAAGAAGTCAAACGCGGAGAGGTTTTTTACGCAGACCTGAGCCCGGTCGTGGGATCGGAACAAGGCGGTATTCGTCCCGTACTTATCGTGCAGAACGATGTAGGAAACCGATACAGTCCTACGGTGATTGCCGCCGCCATCACTTCCAAACAAGACAAGACCAATCTGCCCACCCATATCGGACTGAAGGCGGGTACCGGCGGCCTGACCCGTGACAGTGTGGTTTTGCTGGAGCAGATCCGCACGCTGGACAAACGCCGTCTTCGTGAAAGAGCAGGCCGCATCGACCCGGAAGCGCAGCACAAAGTGGACGCTGCCCTGGGCATCAGTTTTGGTTTGGAAAGCAGGTAAAACAATAAAACAGAGCAACGCTTGCGCGCTGCTCTGTTTTTTGTTGACAAAATGCATCACAGCTTTCAAACGCTGTCTTTTTGCGCTTTGATTACATGGGTGGCGCTCCACTGGCCGAGAACTTCTATTTCGGAAAAACCGGCGGCCTGCAAGGCCTGAATCTCATGGGCGACCGTCAGCGGAGTGTCGTAATGATAAAATGCGCTGTCACAAATACCCTGTGCGGCCTTCAACCGAAGCAGTTCCTGCCGGAAGCCGATTTCCTCGCTTTCAGTCTGCGCAAAATAGTCGGTCAGAAGAAAAAAGCCGCCGGGGATCAGTGCCTCAAAAATTTTGGTGTACAGGGGGATTTTTTCTTCCAGCGTGAAATGATGAAGCGACTCCACGGACACAACGGCGTCATAGCAGCAGGCATCGAAGGAAATGTCAAAATAGGAGCCTTGCACAAGGGTCAGGTCCTTATCGGAATATTTTTCAGCCAACGCCTGCAGTAGTTTGTCTGCCAGATCAATGCCTGTGATCCGGGCCGAGGGGTTCAGCTGAAAGTAATACCCCAATTCCAGCCCGGTCCCGCAGCCCAGGTCCAGAACACGAGCGTGCGGATGCATGGGCAGCTGTTTGGCCGTAAAAGGGTAGAACTCTCTGGCCCCGGCGATGGCATTTAGCTGGTGTTCCTCGTATTCGCCGATTCGACTGTTGAAAAAGTCATTCATTTTTTCGAGCATGCTGTTTGTCACAACCTTTGTTGAAGATAAAAAAGGCGGCGGCCTGACAAATGTCAAACCGCCGCTGAGAAATCTGTGTGCGAAAACCGCCCTGGCTGATGCGGCGGTACGAAACGATTAGGCGTTCCAGGTCATCATCTTTTTGGCTGCTTTGTAGATGTCTCCGCAGCCCAGCGTGATCACGAGGTCGCCGGGTTCTGCGTTTCGCATTACGTGGTCCACCACTTCGTCAAATGTATTGAACCAGACGCTGCCCGGAATTTTAGCGGCCAGATCCTTGGTGCGCACGGTGTAATCCTCGGCGCGTTCGCGGCTTCCCATGATTTCCGTCATTACCACATGGTCGGCAATGGAAAGGACCCGTGCAAAATCGTCCATCAGCATTTGCGTGCGCGTGTAGGTAAAGGGTTGGAAAACGGCCCACACATGTTTGTACTGCATCTCACGGGCAGCCAGCAGGGTAGCCTCCAGCTCCGTGGGATGATGCGCGTAGTCGTCCGCAATGGTCACACCGTTGTTTTCACCCAGGAATTCAAAGCGGCGTCCGGCTCCGCGGAAAGCGGCAATGCCCGCGGCGCACTGTTCGGGCGTGCAGCCGGCAGCACTGGCGCAGGCGAACGCGGCAAGCGCGTTGTAAACGTTGTGTTCGCCCGGTACGTTCAATTCAATATGAATTCCTTTGACCCCGTGTACTTCCAGATCAAAGCAGAAGAAAGAGGGGCGGTATTCATGAATGTTGATGGCACGGTAATCCGCCGGCTGACGGGTACTGATGGTGGTGATATGGCGGTCAATGCTTCCAATCACTTCCACCGTGTTGGCATCGTCAATATTGGCCACGACCGTATTGGTGGTCAGCAGGGCAAATTTGCGGAAAGATGCCTTCAGATTCTCCATGGTTTTGAAAAATTCCAGGTGATCGGCATCCACATTCAGAATGACGGATAAATAAGGCACCAGATGCAAAAAGGTGTTGCTGTACTCACAGGCTTCCACCACAATTTCTTTTCCCGCGCCGTACCGGCCGTAAGCATCGATCAGCGGCAGTTTTCCTCCGATTACAGCAGCCGGGTCGGTGCCGGCCATCACCATGATCTGTGTGGTCATGGCGGTGGTGGTGGTTTTTCCGTGGGTGCCCGCGATGCACAGGGGATGGGGATAAGTATTGGCTACATATCCCAGCATGATGCTGCGCTCTACCGCAGGAATTCCCAGACGCTGTGCTTCTTCCACCTCCGGGTTCCCCTTCATGATGGCGGCGCTGTACACCACCAGTTCTGCACCGTGAACATTCTCCGCCTTGTGTCCCATGGAGATGGGAATGCCCATTTTGCGTTCCCGCTCAATGATATCCCCTTCATTCACGTCAGAGCCGGTGATCTCATAACCGACCTCGTGAAGAATCTGTACCAGCGGAAACATGCCGCTTCCGCCGATTCCAACAAAATGAAGTTTGGTCTTGCCATCCAGCAATGTGCTGTCAAATGCGTTCATCGGTCATTCACCTCTTAACAGATATTATATAATTTTTTTTGCATAAAATAAACAATTAGAGAAAATTTTTGGTATAATGCACTTAGATCAGACAAAACCAGTTAAAGGAGTTGGACGGCATGACTGCGGAGGGACCCGGGCAGAACTATCTTTTGGAGGACGGTGTGCTGCGCTGTACGGCGCCCTCGCCGGATCGTTTCTATCAGGAAGATCCGTCCCGCATTCTGGAACTGTTCACCGCCTGCGCGGCATGGAACTGCACCGTGGAAATTGAAACATACGCGGCCGCATTGAAAAATGTTTCTCTGCTGAACCGCCTGCCGGGTACGGTCTTGCGGGAAAGCGTACAGAGCCTTTTGCTCTCGGACATGCCGCAGGCGCTGGATCCGTTGATCGCGGCCGGGGCATTTGCCTCTTACGGAATTGCAAACAGCATTTCCTGCCTGTGCGATCTGCAGCAGGTGCCCTGCACCATGGAGACGCGCTGGTGGTCCTTTTTGCGTATGTGCAATGCCAATTATCGGTTTGTCTGCGAACGGTTTGGCTTTTCACAGCGCTTTGCAGAAGCACTGGTCGGCCTGGACCGGCTGGCTGCCACCCGGACGCTGCCGGACAGCATCCAGGCGCTGAAGTATCTTCTGAGCACGCTGCCGGAAATTGATTATGAGGCGGCGGTTCAAACATTCCTTCTCCATGACGCCCGTTGGAAAGGCCAGCTGGAGCTTTTTGAACAGCTGCGTGAAACGGGTGAGCCTTATCTTGTGCGTCATTTGGCGGTGACCCCGGCGGAGCTGCTGGCGTCCGGCGTACCTGCGGCAAAAATGAACCGGGTCCTGCGCGCCCTTTTGGATGCGGTGATCAAGGCGCCGTCCGTCAACACACAGCCGGCACTGATGATGCTGGCAGGAACGCTGAAAGAACAATATCGCTGATTTTTTCGGGAAGGCGGCTGTCCGCCTTCCTTTTTTGCGGCTTGTTTGCAACCGCTTTTTCGACATGTTATAATGAACAAAATCTTTTCTCTGGAGGCATCTGCTTTGAAAACGGCATTGGTGGGCTGCACGGGCTTCGTGGGCGGTAATCTTGCGGCCAGACATTCCTTCGACGGATTGTATCATTCAACGGATGTGGAGTGTGCATTTGGCACTTCGCCGGATCTGCTGGTCTATGCGGGAATGCCGGCTGCAAAGTATTTGGCAAACAAAGACCCCGAGCAGGATTGGCAAGTGGCGGAAAACGCCGTTCGCAATATGGAACGGATCCATCCGCGCAAGCTGGTGCTCATCAGCACAGTGGATGTTTATGCGCAGCCGAATGCCGTGGACGAGGATACGCCGGCTGACTGCAACCAGCAGCAGGCTTACGGCCGCAACCGCGCAAGATTGGAACAGTGTGTGCGTGAGCAGTGGCCGGATGCGCTGATCGTTCGTCTCCCGGGGTTATTTGGGCAGGGACTGAAAAAGAATTTTATCTACGATTTTCTGCACCGGACGCCGGCGATGCTGAAGACGGAAAAATATCACGAGCTTTCCCAAAAAAGCGCACTGGTCCAAAAGGGATATGTTCCTGCGCAAAATGGGTTTTATCGCAAAACCGCACAGGGAGAACTTGCGGATGCGCTGGAAGGCTGGTTTATTCAAAACGATTTTAACGCGCTGTGCTTTACCGACAGCCGTGCTGATTATCAGTTTTATGATTTGAGCTGCTTGTGGAATGACCTTTCCAAAGCGCTTGCAGAGGATCTCACGTTATTGAATCTGAGCACCGAACCGGTTCAGGCTGCGCAGCTGTATGCATTTTTAAGTGCAGGCGAAGCTTTTTTCAACGAATGCGCGCCGACGCCGCCCCGTTATGATATGCGCAGCAGACATGCGGATTTGTGGAATGGGTCGGACGGGTACTGCTATGACCGCGAAACAGTGCTTCGGCAGATTGCAAAGTTTGTTTCGGAAATCCGTTGAGCAAAGATCAAAGGAGAGATTGTTTTGTCCGAAAAACAGAGAATTCATCTGGCTGTGTCCAACATCGGGTTTGAGGCCCGGGATGATGAGACTGTTTGGCGCAGTTTGCGGCAATGGGGATATGAGGGACTGGAAATCGCGCCCACCCGGCTGGTGGGAACGCGGCCTTACACAAAATGTGTGCAGGCCGGCGAAAAAGCGCGGATGCTGCGCGACCAGTATGGCCTGTGCATTCCGTCCATGCAAAGTATATGGTTTGGACAAAGCGGGAATATTTTTGACGGGGAGCAGGCGGAACGCCTTGCTGCATATACCCGGCGGGCGGTGGATTTTGCCGTGGCGGTGGGGTGTCCCAGCCTTGTATTCGGCAATCCGCGCCAGCGCGTAATGGCAGAAGAGAACCGGCCGGAAGATGCGCTGGATTTTTTTGCACAGATTTCGGCGTATGCCTGCCAGAAAGGCGTGCGGATCGCGCTGGAGGCCAATCCGGCGGTTTACGGAACCAATTTCTGCAATACAACGGCCCAGGCGCTGGATTTTGCGGCTCGCGTGCCGGGCTTGAAAATGAACTATGACCTGGGGACCATGCTGACCAATGGGGAGTCGCTGGACTTGCTGTTTGATCATCTGGCACAGGTGAGCCATATTCACATCAGCGAGCCGGGGCTTGCGCCGGTCCGCGTCCGAGAGGTCCATCGTGAACTGGCGAGCGGACTCCGTGCCGCCGGGTATGCAGGATTTGTCTCAGTAGAGATGAAAACACAGGAATTCTCGGTGGTGGAGCGAGTACTGAAAGAAACGGCGGAGGTATTTGCGTGATACAGGTAGAGGCGCAGCCGGGGGTGCCGGCATACCGGAAAGAAGAATTTTCAGGCAGGACTTCGTCGTACTGTGTGCTGATTCCGGTTATCAATGAGGGCGAGCGCATTCAGGCGGAATTGATCCGCGCGCAGAAAGCGGGCGTTCCGGATCTGGCGGATATCATCTTGTGCGACGGCGGTTCCACCGACGGCAGCACGGAATGGGAAAAACTGAAAAAAGCAGGCGTCAATACGCTGCTGGTAAAAACCGGGCCCGGCAAACAGGGAGCACAGCTGCGGATGGGGATTTCCTTTGCGCTTGCACGCGGGTATGAGGGAGTGATCACCGTAGACGGAAACAATAAGGATTCCGTGGAAAGCGTTCCTCTTCTGATCCAAAAATTGCGAGAGGGATATGATTTTGTGCAGGGAAGCCGCTTTGTGAAAGGCGGCCGGGCGGTCAATACGCCCTGGCAGCGCTGGCTGGCGGTTCGCCTGATCCATGCGCCGGTGATCAGCCTGACTGCCCGGCAGCACTTTACGGATACGACCAACGCTTTTCGGGCTTATTCCCGCCGCTATTTGATTCACCCGGAAGTGCAGCCCCTGCGGGATATCTTTTCAGGTTATGAACTGCTGGCGTATCTTTCCGTGCGTGCTTCACAGCTGGGCTTGAAAGCGTGCGAAGTGCCGGTGGCGCGCGTGTACCCCAAAACCGGTAAAACGCCTACCAAAATCAAGGGAATGCGGGGCAATACGGAACTTTTAAAGATTTTGTTTGCGAATCTTCGGGGCGCTTACGTCCCCGGAAACGAGGAGAAACGGCGGAAATGAAATGTGATAAGGTCATTTTAGGCGCGGGGCTTTACGGTCTGTACGCAGCGGAAAGATGCGGCCGCCGCGGCGAACAGGTGGTCGTGCTGGAACGCGACCCGGCGCCGTTCATGCGTGCCACTTACATCAATCAGGCAAGGGTGCATATGGGGTACCACTACCCGCGCAGTTATTCCACCGCCATCAAGTCCGCGCATTATTTTGAGCGCTTTCATCGGGATTTTTCCTTTTGTGAACATACGGAGTTTCAGCAGATTTATGCCACCAGTGCGCATTTCAGTTGGACAAATGCAGATGAATTTCGACGCTTTTGCCGTGCAGCCGGGATTTTTTGTGAAGAGGTCTCTGCGGAAAAATTCTTTCAGCCCGGTATGTGCGATGGAGCTTTTTTAACCCGTGAGTATACTTATGACGCGCAGATTTTGAAACAGTATTATCTTGAACAGCTTTCTGCGCTGGAAAATGTACAGCTGCGCTTTTCTTCAAAACCGGAGCACATTGAAAAGGGCGGGGACATCTGGCAGGTAACTGCTTCCGACGGCACCGTTTGGGAGACACCGTATCTTTTGAACGCCACCTATGCGGGTGTGAATGATGTGCATACTCTGATGGGCTATGAACCCTTCAAGATCAAGTATGAATTGTGTGAGATCATTTTGTGCGATGTGCAGGCGCCGCTGCAAAACGTGGGCATTACGGTGATGGACGGCCCGTTCTTTTCCATTATGCCCTTTGGAAAAACAGGCCTGCACAGCCTGACCAGTGTGACGTTCACTCCGCATATGACCAGCTACAGTGCTCTGCCGACGTTTGCGTGTCAGGCATCCAGTGAAGGGGCGTGCCGACCTGGCAGTTTGGCCAACTGCAATCAGTGCCCGGCGAGACCGGCTTCGGCCTGGCCCTACATGAGCCAGCTGGCGCGCGCTTATCTGAAGGAAACATACGGCTTTTCTTACAGGAAGAGCCTGTTCAGCATGAAGCCGATTCTGAAGGCCAGCGAGATCGATGACTCAAGGCCTACCGTTGTGCGTGTGATGGAACAAACGCCTACATTTGTGAGCGTGTTGTCGGGAAAAATCAATACGGTTTATGATTTGGACGAGGTATTGTAAACATGGAGAATACGCAGAGAAAAGAATCCAATTTTGTTTCGGTGGTCGGCTATTTGCATGACAGCAGTGCTTTTGTGCAGAAGTTTCTGGAGAAAGTGACCGGTGTGATGCAACGCCATTTCGATCACTATGAAGTGATTCTGGTGGATGATTGCTGCCGGGATGACAGTGTGGAACAGGTGCGCGCCTTTGTGAGCCGCGCTTCCCAGAATGTTCCGGTGACGATTGTGACCATGAGTGTCTGGCAGGGAATGGAGCTGGGCATGAACGCGGGCGTGGATATTTCCGTAGGGGATTTTGTCTTTGAATTCGATTCTCTGGAGATCGACTATGAACCGGAACTGATTTTTCAGGCTTACCAAAAGGCGCTGACAGGATATGATATCGTCACGGTGGGACCGGTCAAAAACCGCAGCTTTTCAAGCAGTTTGTTTTACCGTGTGTTCAATGCCAGTTCCGGTTCGCGTTATCCGATCCAGACCGATGTGTTCCGGGTGCTGAGCCGGCGCGCGGTCAATCGGGTGCGTGCAGTTTCACCCACTCCGGCTTATCGAAAGGCAGCCTATGCGGCGTGCGGTTTGAAAGCGTATTCCATGCGGGATGAAAGAATTCCCCACACGCGGGACGTCAACGAAGCCCTGCGCTTTTCGCTTGCGGCGGATTCTCTGGTGCTGTATACCAATGCGGGGTATCGACTTTCCTGTGGAATCGCGGGGTTGATGCTGCTGGCGACGCTTTTGGAGTTTGTCTATACGCTGGTGATTTATCTTGGCGGCGGAAAACCCATCGAGGGCTGGACGACCACCATGCTGGTGCTGACGCTGGGCTTTTTCGGTGTGTTCCTCATTCTGGCGGTTGTGCTGCGCTATCTGACGCTGTTGGTGGATCTGGTCTTTAAGCATCAGCGCTATTTGGTAGAGGGAATCGAAAAGATTCAAAAAGAACAGAGCGACGCTTGATTTGATGCGTTTCGACCGAAAAACAGGACTTGTTGCACAAATTCTTCTTTTTCGGTATAATATTTTTATTATGTGCGGCCAGACCGGGGAAGTGAAGGGGTCCGTGTCTGGGGAAGGGGGAAGGCAATGAGCTTTCAATCAGCGCGCTTTTTTGTGTTTCTGATCGTTTGCTTGTTTCTCTATTATGCTGTACCCAAACGGTGGAAAAATCTGTTTTTGCTTTTGGCAAGCTGGTTTTTCTATTCGTGTGCGGGAACCGCTTACTTTGTGTTGCTTGTGGTTGTTTCCGCCATTTCCTATGTTGTCGCGGATGTGATCGGCCGTGCCAAAACAAAAGCAGTTCAGACCACAATGCTGGTTTTAGGGCTGGTTATGCTTTTAGGGAATCTCTGCTTTTTTAAGTATTATGACTGGTTCGGTCGCCAGCTGGCCATTGCTGCGTCCAATTTGGGTTCCGCTTATATCCCGCCGGATTACGGCCTCGCGGTTCCTTTGGGCATCAGCTTTTATACGTTTGTTCTGTCCGGATATTTGATTGATGTTTATCAGAGAAAACGGGAGCCGGAGCGAAACTTTGTGAAGCTGGCGCTGTTCGCAAGCTTTTTTCCGCTGGTGTCTTCCGGCCCGGTGGAGCGCAGCACAGGGCTTCTGCCGCAGTTTGACAGACCGGCACCTTTTCAGTACGATGTCTTTTGCCAGGGCGCATCGCGCATTCTGTGGGGCTTTTTCAAAAAATTTGTGGTCGCGGATACACTGGCAGTTGTCGTGAACCGAGTGTTTTTGGATGTCACAGTTCACACAGGGCCGTATCTGTTGCTGGCAGCGCTGTTTTATTCTTACCAGCTGTATTGCGACTTTTCCGGTTATTCCGACATCGCGATCGGCATGGCGCGCCTGTTTGGGTTTGATGTGATCGAGAACTTCCGCCGGCCGTTTGCTGCCCGCAGTTTCAGCGATTTGTGGCGGCGCTGGCATATCAGTTTGACCAGCTGGTTCCGTCAGTATCTTTATTTCCCATTGGGCGGAAGCCGAAAGGGAACGATTCGCACATACCTGAACATTCTGCTGATTTTTCTGGTGAGCGGCATCTGGCACGGCAGCGGCTTGAACTTTGCAATCTGGGGCCTCTTGAATGGGGTTTATATGGTCTTGGGAAGAGCAAGCGGGAACCGGCGGGCGGTGCTGGCGCGCCGCAATCCGCTTTATCGCTGGGCATGGCTGAAAGCGCTCTGCCAAATCGGAATCGTCTACCTGCTGTTCACAAGCTGCATTGTGTTTTTCCGTGCAGAAAACCTGACGCAGGCGCTGTGGTTTTACAGCCGCCTTGCAACCGGATGGACGGATTTGTTTCATCCGATGGCGGTCCTGAACGGGCTGCGGAACATGGGCGTAGGTTATGCAACGGGGGTTCCTGTGCTGATTGGTGTCCTCAGGGTGGAATGGGGAGAGTGGCGCGCAGAAAAAGAAGGATGCAGCATGGGCGCCTGGATCTGCCGGCGGCCGTTTGCACAAAAGATGGCGATTTACTATTTGCTTTTGCTGGCGCTGGCTTTCTGGGGCAAACTGGGCACATCATCCTTTATTTACTTTCAGTTCTAACGGAGGGATGGCATGAAACGTTTTTTAAAAGGGGTGCTGTGCTTTCTTCCGTTTGTAATTCTGATTGTGGGTGTCAATTTTTATGCAGATCCGGCCAATGTGCTTCGCACCGGCTATGAGCGCACGGTGGCGGAGATTTTGGCCGGCGGAGAAAATGCCTCCAATCTGCGTAATATGGATGACCGGTTGTTTATGGAAGAATATGTATCGCTCCGAAAAGAACCCATTGGTACGCTGGTTCTTGGATCCAGCCATTCCATGCAGATCACAAAGGAACTGACAGGGGACGAAAATACATTCTGCGCAGGAATGACAGGCGCGGATTTGCGCGACTGTATTTCAGCTTACCGTTTGTTTCGGGAGAATGGATTTACACCCGAACGGGTGATTTTGGTGGTCGATTGCTGGTTTTTGTGCGAGGAAACGCAGGAGCCGCGGGCAATGACCGATGGTTACGAGGCGTTTTGCAAGGAAAACGGGTTGATGCCGGTACAGACGGAAGCGGCGCAGTTTTCTTTGAAAAAGCTGACGCAGAAGTGGAGTCAGGCTGTTTCGTTGCCGTATTTTCAATCCAGTTTGGACTATTTGAAAAAAGGCCTTCAGAATGACCGGGACCCTGTGGCGACGGATTCGTTTTATACAGACACGGATATGCGCCGGGCGGATGGAACATATTGTTACAATCAGGAACTGCGGAACGTACAGGAAGACCAGACGCATGACCGGGCGGTGAACTACATCATTGCAACGCCGGAATTTGCGAAAAACTTTACGACCGTGTCCGCCAATCTGGAGAATCAGCTGATCGCTTTTATCACTTCCATGCAGGAAGACGGTGTGCAGGTCGCGCTGATGCTGCCGCCGTTCCATCCGGAATATTATACCTATATGACACAGACGGAACTTTATACGAAGATTCTGATGGTGGAGCCGGTGGTGCAGCAGATTGCGGAAACCTGCGGTGTGCGTCTGTTCGGTTCTTTTGATCCGTCCAAGTGCGGCCTGAGCGCACTGGATTTTTACGATGGGCTGCATTGTTCCGACCAGGCAATGTATCGCTTTTATCCGGAAAATCTGTTTGATCTCTAGGAGGAAATTTTGGCAACTGTTTTAATCATAGGGGCCGGCGCTGCCGGCCTGTTTTGCGCCGGAGCAGCTGTGCGCGCAGGACATCAGGTCACGGTTCTGGAACATATGCCCCGACCGGGAAGAAAAATTCTGGTCACCGGCAAAGGACGCTGCAACCTGACCAACGCGTGCGAGCCGGACGAATTTTTGAAGCATGTGCGCCGCAATCCGCGGTTTCTTTATTCCGCGCTGAGCGCATGTCCGCCCTCATTTGTCATGCAGCTTTTTGAGCAGCAGCTGGCTGTTCCGCTGAAAGTGGAGCGGGGCCGCCGGGTGTTTCCGCAAAGCGACCGCGCGCAGGATATTTTGGATGCTCTTTTGCGTTGGGCGGAAGGCGCAACCATTCTTTTCACGGGCGCCAAGTCCTTGTTGCTGGAGGACGGTGTATGCAAAGGCGTGGAACTGGTGAATGGGCAGAAGCTTCGCGCCGACTGGGTCGTGGTGGCCACAGGCGGCGTTTCCTATCCGGTCACAGGCTCTACGGGCGACGGTTATCGGTTGGCAAGGCAGGCGGGGCACACAGTCGTTCCACCGGAGCCGAGCCTGGTTTCTCTGGTGGAAGACGGCAATGTATGCAAACGGATGATGGGACTGCCGCTTCGCAATGTGGAGCTGACGTTGTATGAGGGCAAAAAGGTTCTGTTCCGGGAAATGGGCGAGATGCTGTTCACTCATTTTGGCGTGTCCGGTCCGCTGGTCCTCAGCGCCAGTGCGCACATTCGTGATATGAAGAAATATTCCTATCGCATTTCGGTGGATTTGAAACCGGCACTCAGTTTCGAGAAGCTGGAAAAACGCATTGATTCAGATTTTTTGCAGTTTGCCGGGAAAGAGGCAAAAAGCTGTTTGGATAAACTGCTTCCGGCCAGCATGCGCCCTGTTATGCTTGAAAAATGGGGAGTGGAGCCGGATAAGAAGGTGAATCAGATCACCCGTGCAGAACGGCGTGCCCTGTGTGAACTTTTGAAGGCATTCCCCATTGCCCTGAAAGAAAAGGGGGATTTGCAGCATGCGGTAATCACCAGCGGCGGCGTGCAGGTCCGGGAAGTGGACCCCAAAACCATGCAGAGTAAATGCTGTCCGGGCCTTGCGTTTGCAGGCGAGGTATTGGACGTGGACGCCTACACGGGCGGTTACAATTTAGGCATCGCATTTGCCACGGCATATGCCGCTGCCATGCATATGGAGGAGAGAAGAGAATGATCGCAATTGCAATTGATGGACCGTCCGGTGCGGGAAAATCCACACTGGCACGCCGGCTGGCGGCTTGGTTCGGTTATATTTATGTGGATACAGGAGCCATGTACCGCACAGTAGGACTCTGTGCTGTGAAAAATGGAGTAAACCCGAAAGATGCGGATGGAGTAGCCGCGCTTTTGCCCCGTACGGAGATTCGCCTGGCATACCAGGACGGAACCCAGCATGTGTTTTTGAACGGTGAGGATGTGTCCGGCCAGATCCGGACAGAGCAAATTTCCATGGCTGCCTCTGATGTATCTGCCATTCCTGCGGTGCGCGCCTTTTTGCTGGACACGCAGCGCAGCCTGGCGGAAAAAAACAATGTGCTGATGGATGGGCGCGACATCGGAACGGTGATCCTGCCGCATGCACAAATCAAAATTTTTCTGACGGCTTCTCCTGAAGAACGGGCACGGCGTCGTTATGAAGAACTGCAGGCACGGGGAGAGACCGTCAGCTATGAGACCGTGCTGGAAGACGTGCGGCGGCGTGACGATCAGGATTCCAACCGCGCGCTGGCTCCCTTAAAACCCGCTCCGGATGCAGTGCTGGTGGATACGACCGGCTGCAGCTTTGAGGAGTCTTTTGAACGCCTCAAACAGGTGATTCAGGAGCGTCTGTAAGGAGAGAAGGATTATGCTTTACTGTATCATTGTGCCGCTGGCCTGGGTGGTCTGGCACCTGGCTTTTCGTATCAAAGTGATCGGGCGGGAGAATCTGATTCATGACCGGGGTTTTGTGTTGGCGCCCAATCACGTGTCTGCGCTGGATCCGGTATTTGTCGTGCTCGCCCGTTTCTGGGGTCGGCGTATGCTGGTGATGGGAAAAGAAGAGCTGTTTCAGATCAATCCCTTTTTCAGCTGGTTTTTCCGCCACGTGGGCGTTGTTCCGGTCCACAGGGGAAAGGGAGACACCGCTGTGGTGGACCAGGCAATTGAGTGCGTCCGCAAAGGACAGGGATTGCTGATTTTTCCCGAGGGAACCCGTTCCAAAGACGGAAATCTGGGGAAACTGAAATCCGGGGCGTTTGTTGTGGCGGCACAGGCGGGCGTGGATATGATTCCCTGCCGCGTTATTTACAAAGGCGGTAAAATGAAACTGTTTGGCCACTGCACAGTTGTTTTTGGAAAGCCGATTCCCGCTGAAAAGCTGACATTGGGACAGCCGCGCAGCGCTGCACGTCTGCGTGAGTGCAAACAGCTTTTGACAGAGGCGCTGGAACAGCTGCTTGCTGAAAATCAGCAATATTTGTGAAGGAAATCGTTATGGAGATAATCAGAGCAAAAACAGCCGGGTTCTGCTTCGGCGTAGACCGGGCGGTTAAATTGACCTATGATCTTTTGGAACAGGGGCACAAAGTGGCAACACTTGGCCCGCTGATCCATAATCCGCAGTGTGTGGCGGACCTTGAGGCAAAGGGCGCGGTGACAGTGGATGACGCGGCGGATCTGCCGGCAGGTTTTGAAGTTGTCATCCGAAGCCATGGTGTTCCGGCGTCTGTGTATGAGAGCCTGCGGGCACAGGGAGCTGTGGTGCACGATGCGACCTGTCCCTTTGTGGCAAAAATTCATCGTCTGGCACAGCGTGCCGGAGAAGAGGGAAAACCGCTTTTGGTGGCGGGTGACAGTACGCATCCGGAAGTTGTTGGAATCGTGGGGCATACCACCGGACCGGTTTTTGTTTTTTCAAATTTGGAAGAACTGGAACGCTTGAATTTGCCAGAAATTTCCAAAAATGGAGGATTTGTGGTTGCGCAAACCACTTTTGAAGCAAAAAAATGGCGGGAATGTGTAGAGTTTCTCAAAAAAGTCTATACAAATCTCGAGATATTTGATACAATATGTAATGCTACATGGGCGAGGCAGCACGAGGCAGAGTGTTTGGCCAGACAGTGCGATCTGATGATCATCATTGGCGGTCGGCATTCTTCCAATACCCAAAAGCTGGTCACAGTGGCAGGGCACTACACAAAAGCGGTTTCCATTGAGACCGCAGCCGAACTGCAAAAAGGTTGGTTTGATGGAGTGCAGAAAGTCGGTGTGACCGCGGGTGCGTCTACACCGTCGTCTATTATTGAGGAGGTACTGAGCAGTATGAGCGAGGAAATTCGTGAAGAGGAACTGAGCTTTGAGGAGATGATCGACGCTTCCTTGAAGCCGATTTACAACGGAAAGGTCGTCAAGGGCATTGTCACCGCTGTGGCTCCCAGCGAGATCCAGGTTGACATCGGCACGAAGCAGACTGGTTTCGTCAAGCTTGAGGAACTCACTAATGACCCTTCTGCCAAGGCGGAAGATCTGGTCAAGAAAGGTGACGAGCTCGACCTCATTGTGACGAAAGTGAACGACCAGGAAGGCATCGTCTACCTGTCCAAAAAGCGTTTTGATGAGAACAAGGGCAAAGAAGAAGTGGCTGCTGCTGTGGAAAGCGGCGAGATCATGGACGGTTATGTCACCGAGGCAAACTCCGGCGGTTTGGTTGCGCTGGTGAAAAATGTCCGCGTGTTCATTCCCCGTTCTCAGGCCACGTTGCGTCACAGCGAGGATTACACCGCGCTGGTGAAACAGAATGTGAAACTGAAAATCAAACAGTGCGAAGGTCGTCACATTGTGGGTTCCATCCGCGAAGTGCTGGCGGAAGAGGCCGACAAGAAGCGCGAGGCGTTCTGGAGCGACGTCGAGATCGGCAAGAAATATACCGGCGTTGTCAAGAGCCTGACCAATTACGGCGCGTTTGTTGACATCGGTGG
Organism: uncultured Ruthenibacterium sp.; assembly: GCA_944388395.1. Classification (GTDB taxonomy): domain Bacteria; phylum Bacillota; class Clostridia; order Oscillospirales; family Ruminococcaceae; genus Ruthenibacterium; species Ruthenibacterium komagatae. Next base: position 16,585 of record CALXIP010000120.1, on the reverse strand, counting down.
TGTGGACGGGCTGGTACATATCAGCGAGCTGTCCTGGAACCGCATCAAACATCCTTCTGAGGTTGTGAATGTGGGCGACACCATCGAGGTTTATGTGAAAGATCTGGATACGGAGAACAAGAAGGTTTCTCTGGGCTACAAGAAGGCTGAGGACAATCCTTGGGAGAAATTCAAAGCCGAGTATCCCATTGGCAGCGAGTTCACGGCTCCGGTTGTTTCCATCACCAAGTTTGGTGCGTTTGTACGCATCCTGCCCGGTGTGGATGGACTGGTACACATCAGCGAGATTTCTCGCGAGCGCGTGGAGAAAGTTCCCGATGTGCTCAGCGTGGGTCAGGAAGTTCGCGTGAAACTGATCGACGTAGATTATGACAAAAAGCGCATCAGCCTTTCCATGAAGGCGCTGCTGGCGGATGACGCGGCTGAAGAAGCTGAAGAGACCGAGGCAGAGTAAAATGCAAGTAGAAACGGCAGACTGTTGAAAGCAGTCTGCCGTTTTTTTGTCGCTCACAGGTTGTCCGGATAATGCTGCTGTCAGGTGCATATACTGTCAGTGTGACAAGCTTGGCAGAAGGGGAAGAGCGGATGAAAAACAGAATTTGGGTGTTCGGCATATTGGCGGCATGGATCTTGCTGTTGACGGGGTGCGGAGAAATTGTGCGAGAACCGGCATCTATCTGGTCGGACGGTGTAGACTTGGACGGGTGCTCTACAGTGAGCGGGACAGTGCTGGATGCCTCGTCAAAAAGTTTGTTCCTCCGTGCGGATGACGGCAGAGAATACGTGTTTTCTCTGCTGGGGGCCACCATCAAAGTGCAGGACCATCTTCAGGCGGACCAGCATGTGAAAGTCTTTTATTCTTTTTCTGCTGGAGAAACGGAATTGAAGGAGTCCAACAGCAAGCATGCACAGGTCGAATACATTTGCGAGGAAGAACCTGAATAGAAGGGCGTTCAGCGGGACGAACGTCCTTTTTCTTTTAAACTGCGACAAAAAAGCTGTTCATCCCACCCAGTTTTTGGTATACTGAAAAAGAATTCGGATGAGGGGAGGCAGCGGCAATGGCGAAGCGGCGGCAGGGCGACCGGCTGAAATATGTGGCAAATTTGACCGCATTAGCGGCGTGGGTCTATCTGGGAAGCACCGCTTTGCTGCGCCTGGGCGCTGAAAAATTGTTTGGCTTTTTCCATGCGAGCGCAACGCTGGACAATCCGATCGCTGTTCCCGAATGGATTTTGGGGATCTGCAATCTGATCCTGCCGGCGGCGGGCCTGATTCTGGCCTTTGGAATGATGAAGGCGGCGGTGCGCAACAGTTCCATGCGTTTGCATATTTCTTTCGATTTGCCGCGAAAAGGTGAACGGTGGCTGTTTGTGCCGGTGTTTTTGGGCATCAGTCTGGCATGCAGCCTGGGGACCAGTACGCTTCAGCGTTTTTTGGAATCGTATACTTCATATCAGACGCCGGAGAGCGTCCGCCTTCCAAAGAGTGGCTTTGCTATGCTGCTTTATTTTCTTGGAATCTGCGTGATTCCCGCAATTTTTGAGGAGCTGTTTGTGCGCGGTGCGGTGCAGAAGCTGTTGTCTCATTGGGGCGCCTGGTTTTCCATTGTTGTTTCTTCCGTGCTTTTTTCTCTTTTGCATCAGGACATTGCGCAGATGCCGGCAACGTTTGTGGCGTCTGTGCTGATGGGACTGGCTGCTTACTGTACGGGATCGCTTGCCGCCGGAATGGTGGTGCATCTGGCCAACAATACCATGTCCTTTTGCTTTTTGTATGCCACGCAAAAGCTGGACGGTGTTTCGGCGTTTGGTCTGACGGTTTATCTGACCATGATTTTCTGTGGCGCGGCCGTTGGCTGTGCAGTGGTGATTCACCGCAAAAAGCTGATGCGTCTGTTTAAGCCGATCCCGCGTGTGTACGACCCCAAAAACCGTCAGAGTCGATTGGAGCGGCTGCTTACGTCTCCTTTGTTTTTACTTACTTTTGCGGGTCTGGCGATTCGGGCGGTATTGCCGTTGTTCGGCTGAGGAGAGAATAGAAAATGGATGATGTTTCACTGATGCGTGCTGCGCTGGAACAGGCGCGCATTGCGGCAGATTTGGGAGAGGTCCCGGTGGGAGCGGTGATTGCCAAGGATGGAGAGATCATCGCGCGCGCCCACAATACACGGGAGACGGAGAAAAATGCCACGCACCATGCCGAGCTTCTGGCAATTGATGAGGCGTGCAGAAAATTGGGCGGATGGCGGCTTTGGCAATGCGAGCTTTTTGTGACGCTGGAACCGTGCCCCATGTGCACAGGCGCGATCATCAACAGCCGGTTGAAGCGTGTGGTGTATGGCGCGAAAGATGAAAAAGCGGGCTGCTGCGGCAGCGTGACCAATTTGTTTGAAATGCCTTTCAACCACAAACCGGTTTTGGAGAGCGGTCTCCTGGAAGAGGAGTGCGCGGCGCTGCTCCGTGCGTTTTTTGAAAGACTTCGATTGCAGCGCAAGAGAGGAGATAAGCCCAAATGGAAAAAACCGCAGTAGTTACAGGTGCTTCCCGCGGAATTGGCGCTGCCATTGCCACGGCTTTGGGGGCTGATGGATACCGGGTGGCTGTTTGCTATCGCAGTCAAAGAGAAAAGGCTGAAGCAGTGTGCCGGGCGATTGTAGCAAACGGGGGGACGGCGGTTCCTTTTCAGGTGAATGTGGCGGAAGAGGAAAGTGTGCAGCGGTTGTTTCGTCAGGTCCGCGAAACGTTGGGACCAACAGAGATTCTGATTAACAACGCGGGGATAGCACAGCAAAAACTGTTTTCCGATTTGAGTACGTCCGAGTGGGATGAGATGTTTGCGGTTCATGTTCGTGGCGCCTTTTTGTGCTGCCGGGAAGCTCTGCCCGAGATGATCCGGCGCAAATGGGGAAGAATCGTCAATCTTTCCTCCATGTGGGGACAAGTAGGCGCTTCCTGCGAGGTGCATTACTCCGCGGCCAAAGCGGCGTTGATTGGCATGACAAAGGCGCTGGCGCAGGAGGAAGGCCCGAGTGGGATCACGGTCAACTGCGTTGCGCCGGGCGCGGTGGAAACGGATATGATGCGTTCTTTTTCGCAGGAGGATAAAGCGGTGCTGGCGGATGAAACGCCGCTCTGCCGCCTGGGAACCCCGGAGGACGTGGCGCAGGCGGTGCGCTTCCTTGTGTCGCCGGCAGCTTCCTTTATTACCGGGCAGGTGCTGGGCGTGAATGGCGGCTTCGTGATATAGCTTGAAACAAGGCTTGCCAAAGACGTCCCTTTGGGGTATGATAACAACGATATTGAAAAAAGGAGCTGAAGTCTCAATGAATATTTCGAAAGAGCTGACCATGGGTGAACTGCTGCGCACAGCGCAGGATAACGGTGTTTATGAAGCGGTTGTCAACGTGCTGCTGAGCGCGGGAATGCACTGCATCGGCTGCCCGTCGCACCAGTTTGAAACGCTGGAAGAGGCTTGCTATGTGCACGGCATTGACTCTGCGGAGCTGGTTTCCAAACTGGAGGCAGCCGTTGGTTGATCAGGTTCCGGTTCTGGATGCGCGCCTGTCTGCTGCGGCCGCTTTTGTGCGGCCGGGCAGCACGGTAGCGGATATTGGCTGTGATCATGGAAAACTGTCAGCTTATCTGGCGGCGGCGAAAAACTGCCAGGTGATTGCGGCGGATATACGCCCGGCGCCTCTCGCACGTGCGCGGGAAACAATGCTTCGGTATGGTTGTGCGCAGCGTGTGGAGTGCAGATTGGGAGACGGCCTCTCCGTGCTTTCGGCGGGGGAGGTTCAGACGGTTGTGATTGCCGGGGTTTCGGGGATCACGGCGTGTGATATTGTTGAGGCGTGTCCGTTTCCATTGGAAATCGGCACGCGTTTTATTTTCGTGCCTCCAACCAAGCATGCGCATTTGCGCGGCTGGCTTTGGTCGCACGGCTTTTCATTGATCGACGAGACACCGGTGCTGGCAGCCGGACGGGTTTATACAGTGATGTGCTGGGAGTATACGGCTAAATCGGAAACGCACGATGCGTTTGCGTGCGCGGTGGGAAAGGCGGCCAAGCGGACAGAGGCGGCAGCGGCTTATTTGGGGCATGTGGCGCTTCTGGCGCGCAAGTATGCGCGGGGCGTCAAGGAGCCGGACCGGCAGGCGGATATCCTGGTATTGGCGAGCCGTATAGAACAGGAGGCAAGAAAATGCAGCGTGTGACCATGACGGAGGTTTATGAGGAAATCGGCCGCTGGGCCCCGTGGGACACAGCGGAAGAGTGGGACAATGTAGGCGTTCTGGTGCAGGGGCCGGACGAAGTCGTCACGGGTATATGCTGCATGCTGGATATTACACCGGAAGCTGTTGCGTGGGCGGCTGAAAAAGGATGCAACCTGGTTCTGTCGCATCATCCGGTGATTTTTCGTCCGATGAAGAAATTGTCGCGCGAAAGCGTTCCGGCTGTTTTGGTTCGGAATGAGGTCACCGCTTTGTGCGCCCATACCAATCTGGATAAGGCGCGGGGCGGCGTGTGTGAAACGCTGGCGCAACAACTCGGTCTGCGGAATATCCGTCCCGGTGAGGATTTCCTGTATTTTGGGGAACTGGAACAGCCGATGCCGCTGGCACAGTGGGCGGCGCACGTGCGAGACTCGCTGGGTACATCGGTTGCCTGGACGGGAGAAGAGAGAACGGTTCGGACGGTAGCGGTTGTATCAGGTGCCGGCGGAGATTTTTGGCCGCAGGCACAGGCGGCTGGTGCAGACTGCTTGGTGACTGGAGAGATGAGCCATCACGAGGCACTGGATGCACAGCAGGCGGGCATGGCGGCGGTTGCGGCCACACATTACGGCACGGAAAAATGGATCGTGCCGGTGATGGCGGCGCGTCTGCACAAGCTGTTCCCGGAATTGCCGGTCTATGAATGGGATCGCCCGGAGCAGGGCGAATCCCATGATCCCTTTCAATATGAAACGAACTGAGAAGGAGAAGAGCGATGGCTTTGGATGCGGCTACCCTGTCTTTGACGGGAAGAGAGCTGGACGCGCGTTTGAAAGATGCGCGTATTGATAAAATTTTCGAGCCGACGCGGGATGAAGTAGTGCTGAATCTGCGTACGCGGACGGAGAACTTTCGGCTCTTTTTGTCTGCGCGTTCCGGTTCTGCGCGCGCATGCATCACCCAGGAGACGTTTGAGAATCCGGCAGTGCCGCCTTCGTTCTGCATGCTTCTGCGCAAGCATTTCACGGGCGGACGTCTGCTTTGTGTGCGCGGAATCCCCGACGAACGTATCCTGTTTTTTGATTTTCAGTGCACCAATGAAATGGGCGATACGGTGATCAACACCATTGCGGCGGAATTGATGGGGAGATACTCCAATCTGGTTTTGATTCAAAAAGAGAACAAAGCCAATCCCGCACAGGAAGGAAAAATCATCGATGCGTTGAAACGGGTGGACTTTGAGGACAGTGAGGTGCGGCAGTTGTTGCCGGGACTCCTTTATCAGCTTCCGCCCAAGCCTGTAAAGGCTTCGTTTTTGGATACGAGCGCAGTGGGTGTTGTGGCGGCGGTGACACAGAAGGAACTTCCGGTGGCGCAGGCGTTGATCAAAGTCACCGGCGGTGTGGGACCGGTCGTTTGCCGCGAGGCGGCTTACCGGGCTTTTGGTCCCGCTGAGAAAATCGGAACGGAACTGAATGAAGAGGAAAAGATGGCGTTGGTAAAGGCCATCGAGCAGATTCAGACGCTGTATCGGCAGGGCGGAAGTCCCTGCGCTGTGCTTGTGGATGGCCGCCCTGTGGAGTTCAGTTTTTTGCCGTTGACGCAGTATGGCACACAGGCAGAGCATAAAACTTATGCCAGCTATTCGGCGCTGCTGGAAGGATATTACGCGGAAAAAGACAAGGCGGAACGACTGCGGCAAAAAAGTCGGGAACTGGCTAAAACCGTGCACAATCTCTATGAACGTGCTGTTCGCAAAGCGGCGGCCCGCCGTGAGGAACAGGCGCAAAGCGAGGCTTCGGATCAACTGCGAATTTACGGAGAATTATTGAGTGCGAATTTGTGGGCGATTCAGAAAGGCGCGCGGCAGGTGACGGTGACCAACTATTATGATGGAACGGATGTGACGATTCCTCTGGATGTACGTCTTTCGCCCAGTGCCAATGCGCAGAAATATTTTAAGGATTATAAAAAGAAGCAGACAGCAGCGCGCATGCTGAAGGATTTGATTGCGCAAAGCGATGCGGAGATTGCGTATCTGGAAACAGTTCGCTATGAGGTGGAAGCGGCGCAGGGCGAAGCGGCTCTGGGTGAGATCCGCCTGGAACTGAAAAATCAGGGTTATCTGAAGTATTACAAGCTGCGGGATAAAAAACAGAAGCCGGCGGATTTTCTCCGTTACCGTTCCAGCGATGGGTTTGAAATCCTGGTGGGGAGAAATAATACGCAGAACGATCGTCTGACGCTGAAGACGGCCCGGGGGCGCGACTGGTGGTTCCATGTGAAGAATGCTCCCGGCAGTCATGTGGTGGTCCTCAGTGAAGGAAAAGAAGTGCCGGACCGTACCAAGACCGAGGCGGCAATGCTGGCGGTTGTGCATTCCAGCCAGTCGGCTGGGGCAAAGGTGGCGGTGGACTATACCCAGGTGCGGAATGTGTGGAAGGCCAATGGTGCGAAACCGGGAATGGTTTTGTATGACACATACGAGACGACTTATATTACAGTAGAGGAACAGGCGCTTCCCGCCGCGGTCAAGTAAAAAGTGCATGCGCGGTTTTAACTTGACCGGCCGAATTTTGTGATTTGTGCAGGCAAACAAATTTTCAGAAAAATTTCAGTAATTTCTTAAAAAACCCTTGCATTCTGCGAGGGTTTTTGCTATTATAATTAGGCGACTGCGAGTGCCCTGCATCTTCGCAGGGCAAAGATATGCGATGACGCGGGAGGTTGCCGTGCTCAGCCACGGGTTTTTCCGCCGAGTATGTCCGATCATTAGAACCGGGCGAACAAATACTGATGCGAAGGGTCAAGTTTGTGTGAGTTACTCCGCACAAACCAATGTCCATGTACTTTGCGGTAAGTGTGTCCGGGCGAACTGCACAGCGGTTCACCGGCTTTTCTGATGCAAAGGCGTGAAACACACGGCTCAGTGTTCAGTGTTTACAAAGCCCCCCTAAACAAATTTTATAGGAGGCGAAAGAAATGGCAGTCAAGGAGAAAATCAGGATTCGTTTGAAGAGCTACGATGCCACGATCATCGACAATGCGGCAGAGAAGATCGTCGAAACCGCCCGCCGTACCGGCGCCCGCGTTTCCGGCCCCATCCCTCTTCCCACTGAAAAAGAGGTCGTCACCATCCTGCGCGCTGTGCACAAGTACAAAGACAGCCGCGAGCAGTTCGAAATGCGCACTCACAAGCGTCTGATCGACATCCTGAAACCGTCCAACAAGACGGTCGAGGCTCTCACGAGCCTGCAGCTCCCCGCCGGCGTTGATATCGAGATCAAGCTGTAATTCTTCTGTAAAAGGAAGATAATGCAGCAGGGCTCTCTCAATCAGCTCTGTTCGGAGAGGTCATGTTGGTGCCAAAGGGCATCAACCAATAACCTGTTAGGAGGCAAAAAGAAATGCAAAAAGGTATCATCGGCAAAAAGATCGGCATGACGCAGGTTTTTGACGAGAACGGCAAAGTGGTTCCCGTGACTGTGGTCGAGGCCGGCCCCTGCACAGTTGTGCAGAAGAAGACAGTGGAAAGCGACGGCTACGTTGCGGTTCAGCTGGGCTTTGGCGATATTTCCGCCAAGAAAGTAACGAAGCCCGCCAAAGGTCATTTTGACAAGGCGAACGTTGCTCCCAAGAAAACCCTGCGTGAGTTCCGTCTGGCGGACATCAGCGGCATGAACATCGGCGACATTCTGAAAGCGGATGTTTTTGCAGCGGGCGATCACATCGACGTGGTTGGCACCAGCAAAGGTAAAGGCTATGCCGGCACCATCAAGCGCTGGAACGGTCACCGTCTGCGTGAGAGCCACGGCACCGGCCCTGTTTCCCGTCACGCTGGTTCCATGGGCGCTTGCTCTTCTCCGTCCCGCGTGTTTAAAGGCAAGAAACTGCCTGGCCATCTGGGCGCCGAGCGCGTTACCGTGCAGAACCTGAAAGTCGTCAAGGTTGACGCAGAAAACAATCTGATCGCTATCAAAGGCGCGATCCCCGGCCCGAAGGGCAGCGTGGTTTGCATCACCGATAGCGTGAAAGCGTAAGAGGAGGAAAGCATCATGGCACAGTTTGACGTTTTGGATATGAACGGCAAGAAAGTTTCCACGATCGAGCTTTCCGACGCCGTCTTCGGCATCACTCCCAACGAGAAAGTGATGCACATGGCTATCGTTAACTTCCTGGCCAATCAGCGCCAGGGCACTCAGAGCACCAAGACCCGCAGCGAGGTTTCCGGCGGTGGCCGCAAACCCTGGCGCCAGAAAGGCACCGGCCGCGCTCGTCAGGGCTCTACCCGCAGCCCGCAGTGGACACACGGCGGCATCGCGCTTGGCCCCAAGCCCCGCGACTACTCCTTCCGTCTGAATAAGAAGGTAAAACGTCTGGCTCTGCTGTCTGCGCTGAGCAGCAAGGCACAGTCCGGCGAAATCGTTGTGGTCGACAAAATCGAGGCTGCCGAGTACAAGACCAAGACGGTTGCCAACATGCTGACGGCTGTCGGCGTTACGAAAAAAGCGCTGATCGTTACCCCGGCTGTGGATGCCAAGCTCGTGAAGAGCGCTGCCAACATCCCGGGCGTAAAGACCACCACTGCTGACAACATCAACACCTATGAAGTGCTGAACGGCGGCAAGTTCGTCATCAGCGTGGATGCTGCCAAGAAACTCGAGGAGGTATTTGCGTAATGAAAACTCCCGCTCAGGACATCATCCTCGCCCCGGTCATCACCGAGGCTTCCATGGCTGGCATCGCTGACAAGAAGTATTCCTTCAAAGTTGCGACCAACGCCACCAAAGTTGACATTGGCCGCGCTGCCGAAGGGCTGTTCGGCGTGAAGGTTGCCAAGGTCAACACCATCTCCGTGCGCGGCCGTTATCGCCGCCAGGGTATGCACGCAGGTTACACTGCCGCTTCCAAGAAAGCGATCGTTACCCTTACCAAGGATTCCAAGGGCATCGAGTTCTTCGAGTCCATGGTCTAAGCACGGGAGCCCGAGCAGGGCTCAGCTATGGAGATATGACTCCGATAACACATCATAAGAGAAAGAGGAAAAGACATGGCTATTAAAAAGTATAAACCGACTACGCCGGGTCGCCGTGGTATGACCACGACCGATTACAGCTGCCTGTCGAAAGTTGCGCCAGAGCGCAGCCTGCTGGAGCCGATGAAAAAATCCGCTGGCCGCAACAACACCGGTCGCATCACCGTCCGTCATCATGGCGGTGGCAACCGCACCAAATATCGTGTGATCGACTTCAAGCGCGACAAAGTGGATGTTCCCGCTACAGTCAAAACGCTGGAGTATGACCCGAACCGTTCTGCGCACATTGCGCTGCTGGAGTACGAGGATGGCGAAAAACGCTACATCATCGCTCCGGAAGGCCTGAAAGTGGGCGACACCGTGATGAGCGGCGCCAACGCCGACATCAAGCCGGGCAACTGCCTGCCGTTTGCCAACATCCCTGTTGGTACCATCATCCACAACATCGAGCTGTATCCGGGCAAGGGCGCTCAGCTGGTTCGCTCTGCTGGCAACATGGCTCAGCTGATGGCGAAAGAGGGCAAATATGCTCTGGTTCGTCTGCCGTCCGGTGAGATGCGCAACGTTCCCATGAACTGCGTGGCTACGGTCGGTCAGGTCGGCAACATCGATCACGAGAACGTGAACATCGGTAAAGCTGGCCGCAAGCGTCACATGGGCTGGCGTCCCACGGTTCGCGGTTCTGTCATGAACCCCTGCGATCACCCGCACGGCGGCGGTGAGGGCAAGAGCCCGGTTGGCCGTCCCGGCCCTGTTACCCCGTGGGGCAAACCTGCTCTGGGTTACAAGACCCGCAAACATCATGCGCGCAGCGATAAGTTCATCGTGAAACGCGCCAACTCGAAATAAGGAGGAGAGCTGACATGGGCAGAAGTGTTAAAAAAGGACCTTTCGTACAGCCGGTGCTGCTCAAACGCGTGAAAGCGATGAACGAAGCTGGTGAAAAGAGAGTGCTCAAAACCTGGAGCCGCTCCTCTACGATTTTCCCGGATTTCGTCGGCCACACCTTCGCGGTGCATGACGGCCGCAAGCACGTTCCCGTTTATGTGACCGAGGATATGGTCGGCCACAAGCTGGGCGAGTTCGCGCCGACCCGCACGTTCAAAGGTCATGCCGGCGGCAAGACGACCGGTAAATAAAGGATAGGAGAGGATTACAAATGGAAGCAAGGGCACATCTTAGATACGCCCGCATCGCGCCTCGCAAGGTTTCCGTCGTGCTGGATCTCATCCGCGGACAGGAAGTCGACAAGGCGCTGGCGATTCTGCAGTACACCCCGAAGGCCGCCTCTGAGCTCCTTTACAAGCTGGTGAAATCTGCTGCCGCCAATGCGGAAAACAACCACAACATGGACAAAAACAACCTGTATGTTGCTGAGTGTTTTGTCACTCCCGGCCCGACGCTGAAACGCGTCATGCCTCGCGCACAGGGCCGTGCGTACAGAATCCTCAAGAGAACCAGCCACATCACGGTCGTTCTCAAAGAGAAAGAGTAAGGAGGTTAAGCAGTATGGGTCAGAAAGTCAATCCCCACGGCATCCGCGTGGGCGTCATTAAAGATTGGGACAGCCGCTGGTACACCTCCAAACGTGACTTCGGCGATACCCTCGTTGAGGACTACAAAATCCGCAAAGTGCTGAAAAAACAGCTGTACAATGCGGGCGTCCCCAAAATTGAGATTGAGCGCACCTTCGACAGCCAGACCGGCAAACCCCGCGTTCGTGTTACCATTCACTGCGCCAAACCCGGCATGGTGATCGGCAAAGGCGGCGCTGAGAAAGAGAAGCTGCAGGCTCAGCTCACCAAAATGATCAACAAGGATGTTTATGTGAACATCGTTGAGGTCAACAACATCTCCACCAACGCTCAGCTGGCTGCTGAGGACGTTGCTGCTCAGCTGGAGCGCCGCGTTTCTTTCCGTCGTGCGGTTAAAATGTGCATGCGCAATGCCATGAGCCCCCGCCGCGGCACCGGTGCTGTTCCCGCCAAGGGCATCAAAATCCAGGTCGGCGGCCGTCTGGCCGGCGCGGACATCGCCCGCAGCGAGCACTATCATGAGGGTACCATTCCTCTGCAGACTCTGCGCGCTGACATCGACTACGGCTTTGCCGAGGCGAACACCACTTATGGTAAGATCGGCGTAAAAGTCTGGATCTACAAAGGTGAAGTGCTGAAAGGCGCGAAACCCGCTCCCCGCAAGGAGACATCCCGCAAAGAAGGAGGCAACAAATAATGTTACTGCCGAAACGCGTAAAATACCGTCGTGTTCAGCGCGGCCGCATGAAAGGCAAAGCGATGCGCGGTAATACAGTTTCTCAGGGCGAGTATGGCATTGTTGCCCTCGAGCCCTCTTGGATCACTTCCAACCAGATCGAAGCCGCCCGTATTGCCATGACGCGTTATATCAAGCGCGGTGGTAAAGTCTGGATCAAAATTTTCCCGGACAAACCCGTTACCGAGAAACCGGCCGAGACCCGCATGGGTTCCGGTAAAGGTAGCCCCGAGTACTGGGTGGCCGTTGTGAAACCCGGCCGTGTCCTGTTTGAGCTGGCTGACGTCAGCGAAGAAGTTGCTCGCGAGGCTCTGCGCCTGGCGGCTCACAAACTGCCTGTCAAGTGCAAGTTTGTCAAACGTGAGGAGGTCGAATAAGCATGAAAGCAGCTGAACTGCGCGAAATGAGCGCTGCCGAACTGACCAAAAAGCTGGGCGAGCTGAAAGAAGAGCTGTTCAACCTTCGCTTCCAGCACGCCATCAACCAGCTGGATAACCCCGGCCGGATCGAGACCGTCAAAAAAGACATTGCCCGCATCAAAACTGTGATGCGCGCCAATGAGCTGAAAGACGCACAATAAGGAGAGGGAGGAAAGACATGGAACGCAATTTGAGAAAGACCCGCGTGGGTGTGGTTGTGTCCGACAAAATGGATAAAACCGTTGTTGTCGCCGTGAAAGACAGCGTGCAGCACCCTCTCTACAAAAAGATCATGAAGCGCACCGTGAAGTTCAAAGCTCACGACGAAAACAATGAGTGCGGCGTGGGCGACCGCGTGATGATCATGGAGACTCGTCCCCTGAGCAAAGACAAGCGCTGGAGACTGGTCAAGATCGTCGAGAAGGCGAAATAACACAGCTTTGAAAGGAGATTCTGTCTTATGGTACAGATGCAAAGCTATCTCAAAGTTGCCGACAACACCGGTGCGAAAGAAATTATGTGCATTCGTGTGCTGGGCGGCTCCCGCAAGAGATATGCCGGCATTGGCGATGTGATCGTGGCTTCGGTCAAGAAAGCAGCGCCCAATGGCACAGTGAAAAAAGGCGATGTGGTCAAGGCTGTGGTCGTTCGCAGCAAACAGGGCCTGCGCCGTGAGGATGGTTCCTACATCCGCTTCGATGAGAACGCCGCGGTGATCATCCGCGAAGACAAAAACCCGAGAGGCACCCGTATTTTTGGGCCGGTCGCCCGCGAACTGCGCGATTGCGGCTATCTGAAAATCGTCAGCCTTGCTCCGGAATCGCTGTAAGGAGGTTTTACAAGAATGGCAAAAGTTCATGTTAAAACCGGCGACACCGTTATGATTATCAGCGGCAAAGACCGCGGTAACTCTGGTAAGGTTTTGCAGGTCAGCCCCAAGGAAGGCAAAGTCATCGTGGAAGGCCGCAATATGGTGACCAAACACGTCAAACCCCGCCGTCAGGGCGAGCAGGGTGGCATTGTCAAAGCCGAGGGCGCGCTGTATGCCGATAAGGTGATGCCGGTGTGCCCCAAGTGCGGCAAGGCCACGCGTGTGGGCCACACGGAAAAAGATGGTAAAAAAGTACGCGTCTGCAAAAAATGCGGCGCCGAGTTTTAAGGAAAGGGAGTAGAAACACATGGCAAGATTACAGGAAACCTACGCCAAGGAAATTGCTCCCGCTCTGATGAAGAAATTCAGCTACAAAAGCGTGATGCAAATCCCGAAGCTCGACAAGGTCGTCATCAACGTTGGCTGCGGCGAAGCCCGTGACAACCCCAAGATCATGGATGCGATCCTGTCTGATCTGAGCAAAATCACCGGCCAGAAACCGGTCGTCTGCAAAGCCAAAAAGAGTGTTGCAAACTTCAAACTGCGTGAAGGCATGCCCATCGGTGCGAAAGTCACCCTGCGCGGCGAGCGTATGTATGAGTTTGTGGATCGCTTCTTCAGCGTGGCTCTGCCCCGTGTTCGCGACTTCCGCGGCATCAACGGCAACTCCTTTGATGGTCGTGGCAACTATTCCTGCGGCGTGAAAGAACAGCTGATTTTCCCCGAGATCGACTACGATAAGATCGATGCGATCCGCGGTATGGATATCTGCTTTGTAACCACCGCAAAGACCGACGAAGAGGCCAAAGAGCTGCTCAAGCTCATGGGCGCTCCGTTCGCTAACTAAGGGAGGGCATGAGATTTGGCTAAGACAAGCATGAAAATCAAACAGCAGATGGCGCCGAAGTTCAGCACCCGTGCTTACAACCGTTGCAAAATCTGCGGCAGACCCCACGCCTACCTGCGCAAATACGGTGTTTGCCGTATCTGCTTCCGCGAGCTCGCTTACAAAGGCGAGATCCCCGGCGTGAAAAAGGCCAGCTGGTAATCAGCGGCATCCCGACGCAGAATTTACAATTTGAGCACTGATGTAATGAATCAAGGAGGTTAGTGGCAAATGCAAATCACCGATCCTATCGCGGACCTGCTGACACGCATCCGCAACGCCAGCACTGCCAAACACCCTTCTGTGGACATTCCCGCTTCCAACCTGAAAAAGGCGATTGCCAACATCCTGTTGGAGGAAGGTTATGTGAAGGGCGTCCAGGTCATCGAGGATGACAAACAGGGCGTAATCCGCATCACTTTGAAATACACCGAGACCGGCGCTTCCGTTATCACGGGCATCCGCCGCGTTTCCAAGCCCGGCCTGCGCATCTACACCAACTGTGAAGATATGCCGAAGGTTATGAAAGGCCTGGGCACTGCGATCATCTCCACTTCGAAAGGCGTTATGACCGATAAGGCCGCCCGCAAAGCAAACGTCGGCGGCGAAGTCCTCGCCTTCGTGTGGTAAGAAAGGGGCATAGACAATGTCGAGAATTGGAAGAAAACCCATCGTCATCCCGGCTGGCGTTGAGGTCACTGTCAATGGCCAGAACGTCACCGTGAAGGGCCCCAAAGGCACCCTCAATTCCAACATCCATCCCATGATCACTGCGAAAGTGGAGAATGGTGAAGTAGTGGTGACCCGTCCGAATGACGAGAAAGAAGCACGCAGCCTGCATGGCCTGACTCGCACCAACATCCAGAACATGGTGGAAGGTGTGACCCACGGCTTCAAGAAAGAGCTGGAGATCCAGGGCGTTGGTTATCGTGCTGCGAAGCAGGGCAAAGACCTGGTCATGAACCTGGGCTTTTCTCATCAGGTTGTGATGCCGGAACCCGAAGGCATCACCATTGAGGTACCGGATCCTCTGAAGATCGTGATCAACGGCATCGACAAACAGCGTGTCGGCCAGTTTGCCGCGGAAGTGCGCGAGAAGCGTCCGCCCGAACCCTACAAGGGCAAAGGCATCCGCTATGTGGGCGAGTATGTGGCTCACAAAGAGGGCAAAGCCGGCAAGGGCGCAAAATAAGGTAAGGAGTGAAAGACAATGGTCAATAAACCGGATAAGAACGTCGCTCGTCTGCGTCGTCACCGCCGCGTTCGCGGCAAAATCTCCGGCACTGCACAGTGCCCGCGTCTGGATGTGTTCCGCTCCTCCAAACATATTTATGCCCAGCTCATCGATGACGTGGCCGGCGTGACGCTCGCCAGCGCATCCAGCATGGATAAAGATTTTGAAGGTTTCGGCGGCAACATCGAGGCGGCCACCAAAGTTGGCAAAGCAATTGCCAAGAAAGCTGCCGAGAAAGGCATCACGAAAGCGGTTTACGACCGCGGCGGCTTTGTGTATCACGGCCGTGTAAAGGCTTTGGCTGAGGGTGCCCGCGAGGGCGGCCTGGAGCTGTAAGGAGGATACAAATGGAAATGATTGACGCATCCACTTTGGATTTACAAGAGAAGGTTGTTGCCATCAACCGTGTATCCAAGACCGTTAAGGGCGGCCGAATCTTTAAGTTCTCCGCTCTGGTCGTTGTCGGCGACGGCAACGGCATCGTGGGTTTCGGTTTGGGTAAAGCGGGCGAGGTTCCCGAGGCAATTCGCAAAGGCTGCGAGGATGCCAAGAAGAACCTGCATCGCATTGCCCTGAAAGGCACCACCATTCCTCACGAGACCGTCGGTGTGTTTGGCGCTGGCCGTGTGCTGCTGCGTCCGGCTCCCGAAGGTACCGGCGTAATCGCCGGCGGTGCGGTTCGCGCCGTTCTGGAAGTCGCTGGCATCAAGGACATCCGTACCAAATGTCAGCGCACCAACAACCCCTGCAACGTAGTGACTGCTACGATGAATGGCCTTTGCAGCCTGCAGAGCGCCGAGCAGGTGGCTGCAAAGCGCGGCAAGACCGTGCAGGAAATTTTGGGTTAAGGAGGCAGTGAATCATGGCTGAAGAGAAAGTGACAGTGGTCGAGCAGGCCGCTGAGGAGAAAAAGGCTCCTGCCAAAAAGGCTCCGGCTAAGAAAACTGCCGCTAAGCCCGCTGCAAAAAAGGCACCTGCCAAAGCTAAAGCTGCGGCTAGCCTCACCATCAAGCTCACCAAGAGCCTGATCGGCCGTTCTAAAAATCAGATTGCCACCGCGCAGAGCCTGGGCCTGAAGAAGGTCGGCGATGTGACTGTGCAGCCTGACAACACGGCTACCAATGGCAAAATCAACAAGATCTCTCACATGGTAGAGGTCACCAAAGCGTAAAAGCAAGGAGGTGCACACACAATGATGCTTCATGAATTAAAGCCCGCTGAGGGCGCAAGCAAAGCTGCCAAGCGCAAAGGCCGCGGCGCTGGTTCTGGCAACGGCAAGACTGCCGGTTATGGTCACAAAGGCCAGAAAGCTCGTTCCGGCGTTAAGAAGGCTGGCTTTGAAGGCGGCCAGATGCCGCTGCAGCGCCGTTTGCCGAAGCGTGGCTTCAACAATATTTTCGCAACGGTGTATGCTACTGTTAAAGTAAGCGATCTCGAGAAATTCGAGGCCGACAGCGTGGTCGACGTCAATGCGCTGCTGGAGAAAGGCATTATCAAAAAATCTCTGGACGGCGTGAAAGTGCTGGGCAATGGGGAGCTGTCCAAGCCCCTGACCGTGAAACTCAACGCTTACACTGCTTCCGCAAAGGAAAAAATTGAGAAAGCAGGCGGGAAGGCTGAGGTGATCTGATCGTGTTCGATACTTTCAGAAA
>CALXIP010000119.1 GCA_944388395.1 uncultured Ruthenibacterium sp. | reverse complement strand
TGCACCTGTTCTGGGAGGGCAACCCCCGTTCCCTCTACGAGTTTGACAAGCAAAGCGGCGAGAAACAGCCGGTGAACACCTATGCCCAGGTGGAACAGGACCCCCGCTACTCCGACAACATCGTGGAGAACGCCTACGTGGACGAGCTGGCCAACTTCCTGGGGGTGCTGGCGGGCGCGGAGCAGCCCCGGTACAGCTTTGAACGGGACAAGGAAACCATCCGCCTGATCGAGGCCATCGAGAACGCCTGAGGAGGGATCAGCATGGACGTGCTTTTTGTGGGCCTGGGCTCCATCGGCACCCGGCATCTGAACAATCTGCATGAGATCGCCCGGCGGCGGGGCATTCCGGTGCACGCCGACGCGCTGCGCAGCGGCACCCGTCCGCTGCGGGAGGGCGCGGCCCGGCTGCTGCGGAACCAGTACACCGGCGTGGAGCAGCTGCCTCCCCGGTACGACGCCATCTTCATCACCAACCCCACCAGCATGCACCGGGATACCCTGGCCGCGCTGCGGGGCCGGGCGGAGGCGCTGTTTATCGAAAAGCCCATCTTCGATGACCCGGACGCGGATCTGGCCGCCCTGGGCCTGGCCGACGACCAGGGCCAGAAAGCCTATGTGGCCGCCCCCATGCGCTGGTGCGGCACCATGCTGGCGTTAAAGGAAAAGCTGCCCGGCCTGCGGCCCTACTCCGCCCGGGTGATCTGCTCTTCCTACCTGCCGGACTGGCGGCCCGGGGTGGATTACCGCACCGTTTACTCCGCCCACCGGGACCTGGGCGGCGGGGTGACCATCGATCTGATCCACGAGTGGGATTATCTGGTGGAACTGTTTGGAAAGCCGCTGGAAATGCATCATTTCAAAGGCACCTACAGCGATCTGGAAATTGATTCCGATGATTTGTCCGTGTACATTGCGCGGTATCCCACCATGCTGGCAGAGGTCCATTTGGACTATTTCGGCCGGCAGTACCGGCGGAGCATTGAATTGTTCTGCAAAGAGGGAACAGTCGTCGCGGATTTCGGCGCGGGCACGCTGACCCTGGCTGACGGCACGGTGGAGCATTGGGACGAGCCGGTCAATCAGCGGTATTTGCGGGAGATGGCATATTTTCTTGATTATGCGCAGAACGGCACGGGCGAAAGCGTGAATACGCCCGCCACGGCACTGGATGTTTTGAAATTGACATTGGGAGAGATCTGACCATGGAAAATGTACTCATTACCATTTGCGGCCGGGCAGGCAGCAAGGGCTTTAAAAACAAAAATTTGAAAATTTTCGACGGTCAGCCGCTGAGCTATTACAGTCTGTCCGCGGCACAGCTGTTTATCGAGCAGCACCCGGAGCTGCACGTAGACGTGTGTCTCAACACCGACAGCGATTTGCTCATCGACGTGGTTACCAAACGCTATCCGGAAGTGACGGTGCTTCACCGCCCTGAGGAGCTTTGCGGCGACGTGGTGCCCAAAATGATGGTGTATCAGCACAGCCTGCGCCAGATGGAGGCGTTGACCGGCCGGCAGTATGAGAACCTGATTGATTTGGATATCACCAGTCCTCTGCGCCAGGAAAAGGATGTGTCCGGCGCGTATGAGATGAAGAAAAGCCGCCCGGAACTGGACCTTGTGTTCAGCGTATGCCCGGCCCGGCGTACGCCTTATTTCAACATGGCAAAACTGGAGAACGGCTATGCCAAGCGTGTGATCGATCATCATTTCACGGCGCGGCAGCAGACCCCGCCGGTGTTTGATTTGAATGCTTCCATCTACGTATTCGGCCGCAAGTTCCTTCTGGAGAATGAAACGGGCTTTTTGTGGGATGGAAAGATCGGCATGTACGAGATGTTCGACACCGGCATCATCGACATCGATTCGGAAGAGGATTATCGCCTGATGGAAGCCATCGCCCACTACCTGTATGGGACGTATCCGGCCTTTGGCATCGTGCAGGCGAACATCAGAAAGCAGGACAGAACATGACGGACGGCGAACGCTATGAGATCCATTGCCCGAAAAAATATCTTTCTTATGATGAAAAAGAAGGATATCGTGTATTCTGGGCAGAGGGCGCGGCTGGATTTGCCGCGGCGAATTACGGCGTGCTGAAACAAATGAACGGCGCGGGCAAGAGCCTGGACGCCATCGAGGCAAAGCTGAAAAGCGCAGGGGCGGTTTGCCGGGTGTGCAGTGCGCCCGACAGCGTCTCTCTGGACGAGTGCCGCGGTTTGCTGGAACAGCGGGGCTACTCGGTGAAAGAGTACGAATGCAGAAGGCTGACGCAATGCCTGGAGCCCAGCCCTTTTCTGGTGCGCCGGAAATGCAAGGTGCAGATGATAACGACCCGCCTTGAAGGAAACTGGGAAGTGCTTGTGCGCGAATGGGGCGGAGAGGATGGCCTTCTGGTGGCAAACCGTCAGATCAAATCCGGTGCACGGGTGTTTTTTGCATTGAACCGGGCGGAAATTCCGGTCAGCTGCTGTTTCGGCATGGGTTACGGCGCGGCATTTCGCCTGTGGGGCCTGTACACAGCGCCCAATCAGAGACAAAAGGGTTACGGCGCGGCGGTTTTGTCGGCCGCGGTGGAGTTTGCGGCCCAGCCGGACAGGGGCTATGAAGATATTTTTGTTTATGTCCGGGATGAACAGGCGCAGCGCCTGTTTGAAAAAGCGGGATTCCGCGGCGGTGTGCGGCGTTTGTGGAGCGCTGTTCCCGCTGAATGCAGGGAGGGTGAATAGATGTCGTTGCATGTCAGTCCGGATTTGATTGAGCGTTTTCCGGATTTTTATCCCTTTGCACTGGGCGGCAATGTTCCGGCGGAACCGGCTTTGATCGTGGAAAATGTCGATGATGACACGCTGGCCAATGCGGTGCGCGGACGGCTGGATGCTGTCTGCGTGATCGTGCGGGACAGCTTGCAGCTGCGCACACTTGCCCCGCTGGCCATGCTGCATGATTTGCAGTGGGTGGGTGTGTGGAAGTGCCCGAATCTGTGCGAGCTGTGGCAGATGTCTGCGACGCCTGCGGTGCGCGGCATCGCATTTACAGGCTGTAAGCGGGTGAACGATTTTTCGGCGCTGGCCGGTGCGCACGGGCTGGAGCATCTGCTTGTGGAAAACCGTCCCTGGGACAATGTGCAGCTGAAAAGTCTGGTGCCTTTGCGCGGCCTTTCTGAAATCCGCACTCTGGATCTGGGATGCCGGAAAGTTTTGGATAAGGAAAAACTGGACTTTCGGGCGGCGTTCCCTCATCTGGCCAGCCTGACCATCACGCCCGGAATGCGGCGCTCTTTGATCACACCGGGCGATAAAAAGTAAGCGTTTTTCAGGGGAAGCAGAAAGCTTTCCCTTTTTTGAAGGAGAGATCAGTTTGGCACAGCAGGAACAGGTGGCTCGCCTGGCCGCCGACGCAGCCCAGCTTCTTTTGGAAAGCGGCGGCGAGATCTACCGGGTCCAGCAAACCATTGAACACATTGGTCGGGCCTATGGTGCACCCGACATTCATGCATACGTAGTGACCAATGCGATTTTCGTATCCCTGGAAAAAAACGAGGGCGGCAGCGTCAATGAAATGCGCTATGTGCGTACCCGCAGTGTGCATTTGTCCAGAGTGATGGCGGTCAACGCATTGTCGCGGCGCATTGCGGGCGGCGCAGTTTCTCTGGAACAGGCGCAAAAAGAGCTGGAAGATGTGCGCAGCCTGCCGGCGAGCGCCGTCTGGCTGCAGGTGTTTGCCTGCGGTGTGGGCACAGCCTGCTTTGCCTATTTGTTCGGCGGTACCGCCTGGGACGCTTTTGCGGCCTTTTGGGTGGGGCTCGTGCTGCAGCCGTTTGTTCTGTTTTTGGGAAAGAACGGAGCCGGTCAGTTCATTTCCAATACGCTTTGTGCGGTGCTGGTGGCAATGGCAAGCGTGCTCATGATGCAGATGATGCGTTTGGTGGGAGTTACATGCAGTTTGGATAAAATCATCATCGGCGGAATTATCCCGCTGGTCCCCGGCATCGCGCTGACCAATGCCATTCGGGATGTGGCCAACAGCGATTATGTGTCCGGGACCATTCGAGCGGCGGAGGCGCTGCTGATTGCGGTATCCATCGCGCTGGGAGTCGGTTTTGTATTGAAACTGTGTGCGCTGATTCCGGGGGTAGTGTTATGATTTTTGCGTTTCTGATACAGTGCGCGGTTTCCTTTGTATCGGTGGTCGCTTTTGCGGTGCTGTTTCATGCGCCGCGGCAGGAGTGGGCCTGGTGCGGCTTGACCGGCATGGCGGGATGGGCCGCCTATTGGCTGCTGGTTCAGATGGAGCAGGGCGTGGTGACCGCATCGCTGGTTGCGGCGGTGGTTTTGGCGCTGCTGTCACGCATTTTGGCAGTGGTGCGCCGCTGCCCCATGACAGTTTTTATTATGGGCGGCATTTTTCCTCTGGTGCCCGGTGCGGGAATCTATTATACGGTGTATTATTTCATTATGGGGGAAGAAGGCCAGTGCCTGGCAAAAGGCGTGGAAACACTGAAAATCGCTGCAGCCATTGCCATTGGCATTGTGCTGGTGCTGGCATTGCCGGGGGCTTTGTTCCAGCCGTTGGGGTGCAGGTCGCGAAAGACACGGTAAAAAGCTGCTTTGCAGAAATGCTACAAAAAAACGGCATGACCATCGGGTCATGCCGTTTTTGAACGTTCAGCCAAGTGCCACGTCCAAAATCATCATAATCAGAAAACCTGCCATCACACCCAGCGTTCCGGTGTTGGAATGTTCGCCCAGATGCGCTTCGGGAATCAGTTCTTCCACCACTACGTACAGCATGGCGCCTGCTGCAAAACTCAGCATCCAGGGCATCAGCGGCTGGATGGAACCGGCAATCAGAACAATGAGAATTCCGAAAATCGGTTCGACGATTCCCGAGAGGCTGCCGTACAGAAAAGCGCGGCCCCGGCTCATGCCCTCCTGCCGCAGGGGAAGCGAGATCGCGGCGCCCTCCGGAAAGTTCTGAATGCCGATTCCCAGCGCCAGTGCCGCGGCGGCCGAGAGGGCAGCTGTTCCGCCCTGGGAAGCCTGTGCGGCCAGCGCAAAGGACAGACCCACAGCCATGCCTTCCGGAATGTTGTGCAGTGTGACGGCCAGAACCATCAATGTGGTACGCCGCCAGGACGAAGGTGCACCTTCCGGTTCCGAAGCACCCGGATGCAAATGGGGCAGAAGCGAATCCATCAGCATCAAAAATGCTACGCCCAGCACCAGTCCGCCTGCCGCAGGCAGCCATCCGGGAATGCCGGATTCTTCCGCCTGCTCAATAGCCGGCATCAAAAGGCTCCAAACGCTGGCGGCGATCATAACGCCTGCCGCAAATCCAAGAAAAATGCGCTGAATATTGTGGCCGGCCTGTTTGCGAAAGAAAAATACAAGCGAGGAACCAAGAGTCGTCATCAAAAATGTGAATCCGGTTCCGGCAGCCGCATAAAGAAGTGCTGTCTGCATCGTTGTTCCTCCCTGAAAAAACTGTTTAAACTATACCTTTTTGGGAGATATTTGTCAAGCCCTGAGGCCTCACGGTGTGCTTGTACTTACCGCCCAAAAGCGGTAAAATAGAGATGTCATGTGATTTTTGGAAAGAAAAGAGATCGATTTTTTCATGAAACAATCAAAATGGGTGCAGCGGTATGCGCTGTTCGTTCTGGGGCTTGTGATCAACTCTTTCGGAATCAGCTTTATCACGAAAGCCGCTTTGGGAACATCCCCTATTTCGAGTCTGCCGTATGTGGCAAGCTTGAAATTTTCACCTACGCTGGGACAGTTTACGTTCGTTCTGAATTGTCTGTTCATTTTGACACAGGCACTTTTGCTGCGCCGCAAATTCCCCAAAATCCAGTATCTGCAAATTTTGGTCAACCTGATTTTCAGCGGTGCCATCGACGTCAGTATGCTGCTGCTGAGCAGGATGCAGCCCGAAACAGTTGTGGCCAAAACCATTTCACTGCTGGCCGGCTGTGCGATTCTCGCACTGGGCATTACGCTGGAAGTGGCGGCCAACGCACTGCTGGTACCGGGTGAAGGAGTGGTGAAGGCCATTGCACATGTGTCGAACCGCGACTTTGGAACGGTGAAAGTCTGCTTTGATGTGACCACAGTGGCGTTGGCAATCGTGCTGTCGCTGTGCTTTTTTCACGAGCTGCGCGGCATTGGCGTGGGGACAGTGGTGTCCGCTGTGCTGGTGGGCATGATCGTCAAATTTTATCGAAAGGTACTCCCGATTCCGGCGATGGGATAAGAGGCCGGGGGCATTGCGTAAAGCGAATATTGAAGTTCTGACAAGAGCCTGTGCGGCGTTGCCGCACGGGCCTTTGTGCTTTTTGCAGGAAAATGTGTACAAAAAAGAGCATTTTTTCAAATGCACATTGGCAAAAAAATAACTTTTATGCAAAAAGAAATTGCCTTTGCACAAAAACTGTGGTTCAATGAAGATAAAGAAAGGAACGGGCAAAAGTATGTCACTGGAAGAAATTCGGGAGCAGAACAAACAGCGGGTGGTACAGGCTGCGTTGGACGTTTTTGTGTGCCAGGGCATCGCCGGAACCACCGTGGCGGACATTGCCCGGGCCGCAGGTGTTACGGAACGATCGGTTTACCGGTATTATAAAACGAAACTGGACTTGGTGCAGGCGGCCGCCTATTTGTATTACGACCGGATGACGCAGGAAGCAAATCTGCGCGCACAGAAAGTATGTGCCAGCGGGGTGCCCGGCATCGAGCAGGTTCGGCAAATTTTGATGTTCTATTCGCATATGTATTTAGAGTATCCCGCGCAGATTCGTTTTTGCGCGGATGCCGAGATGGCGCTCAGCTCTGCCGGCCGGGAGAAAGAGGATGTGAACTGGCCGCCGGAGCGGTTTGAAATTTCCGACAGCCCTTTGGTGCGGGCGATTCGCTGCGGGCTGGAAGATGGAACCATCAGTTCCGAAATTGATGTTGCTTCGCTGTATTATAACGCCTACGATTCCATTTTGGGCGTGATGGAGAAAATGAGTTATGATCGCCGGAGCCTTCGGCAGGACGCGAAAGCGCGCATGGATCAGTTGTGTGATTTATTCGTGGCAGCTTTCCGCGGCGATTGTTTAAAAAACGGCCAAAAATAGATGCCGTGTTTTTTTGTGGTCTTAAATGTCATAATGACTGACATTTAGAAGCCGGTTCTTCGGCATAAAGGAGGAAGAGTATGGAGAACGTGATCATCACGGTCGCTGGAAAGGGCGGCGTTGGAAAAACGTCCATTTCCGCGGCCATCGTGCGTCAGCTGGTGCACGATCATCCGGGGGCGCGCATTTTAGCCATTGACGCAGACCCTGCCGTGGGGCTGGCGACCGCGTTGAATGTGCAGGTCACTCAGACCATTGACGACATTCGAAAAGCAATCACCGCATCCGGAGAAGAGGACAAAAGCAAGAAGAAAGCCATTGAACTGTTGGGCGAATCCAAGTTCCGCATTTTTGATGCCATGGTGGAAAAAGACGGCTTCGTCTTTCTGGCGGTAGGACGGCCGGAGGCGGCTGGCTGTTACTGCAGCATCAACTCCTACCTGAAGGCTGTGATCAGCATGGTGTCGGGCGAGTTCGATTATGTGGTGATCGACGGAGAAGCCGGCATCGAGCAGGTGAACCGCCGTGTGATGGAAAACGTGACGCATTTGATTCTGGTCACGGATCCCAGCCGCAAGGGCACACAGGTGATCCGCACCATCAAGCAGGTGGCGGATGAGCTGGTGATGTACAAGGAGATCGGCGTCATCATCAACCGCTTTAACGACCCGGCGCTGGAACAGTTTGTGGATACGGGCGGCATACCGGTGCTGGCGCAGATCGCGGACGATTCGCGTCTGGCCATGTGTGATGTGCAGGGCAAGAGCGTGATGGAACTGCCGGATGATTCCAATTTGGTAACGGGTGTGCGCAAGGCGCTGACCGCCATGGGCATCCGATAAGTTGACAGGGAAAGAAGGTGCGGTATGAAAGATCTGAAACATCTGTATTATTTTGAAAAGTTGCTGGAAGATGCAAACAACGATCTGGTGCGGCAGGCCAAAGCCGAGGGGCGGCTGGCGCTGGGGTATACCTGCTATCATATGCCCGAAGTGCTGCTGAACCTGGACGGATGCTTTTCCGTGCGGCTGCGTGCGCCGCGCACCGGCTCCATGGAGATTGCAACGTACTACATGTCCAACGCGACCTGCGAATATGCGCGGGCACTGCTGGAACGCGGTTTGGAGGGCGGCTACAAATTCCTGGACGCCATGGCCGGCGTGGACGTGTGCGAGTGCATGAACCGCGGCATGGAGAACATGGAGCTTCTGGGCGTGAGTGATCCGGAGAAAAAAGGTTTTTTCTGGTGCAATCTGGACTCGCCCTGTTCGGACGATGAAGACTGCGTGGCGCATCTGCGGGAGCAGCTTTCCCGCAAGATCTTGAAGCCGCTGTATGAAAATTATGGAATCGACGTGTCGGACGCAGCCATCCGCAAAGCGGTTGAACGCCACAACGAGATCTGCCGTCTCATCACGGAGATCGGAAATTTCCGCAAGCTGGATAACCCCACCATCACGGGATATGAATTCCACATTTTGACGCTGGCCACCTATGTCTGCCCCAAGGATCTGGTGGTGGAAAAGCTGCGTGAGACGCTGGAGGAATTGAAAACGCGGGAGCCGGACCCCAAAAAGAAGTTCCGCGCAAAAGTGGTGGTCGTAGGTTCCGAGATCGACGACCCGGAGCTCATCAGTCTGATCGAAGACAGCGGTGCTCTGGTGGTGGCTGACCGGTTCTGCTACGGCAGTTTCCCCGGACGGCAGGAAATCGTTCTGACCGAGGACGAGGACGCCCTGACGCAGGTTTGCCGCAATTATCTGCAGACAACTTTGTGCGTGCGGCACTGTGCGCAGCACAAGGTGCAGAAACGATTGGATTTCGCGGCGGAATTGGCGCGGGATTACCACGCCGACGGCATCATCTACGAGCAGATCAAATTCTGCACCTACTGGTCTTACGAGCGCGCGCTGGCCAGCCATGTGATGCACAACGAGTACAACATCCCCACATTGTCCATTGACCGGCCGTATATGTCCCGCACCAGCGGGCAGCTGCGCACCCGCGTGCAGGCCTTTGTGGAGAGCATCGAGATCAAGAAGATCAAAGCAAAGAAAAACCGGGAGGTGAAGTGACATGGCCTATGATCCCAAAACCGGAAAAGGCCTGGGCGATTTGTATTCCGCCGAGCACCGCTGCACCAAGCGCCGCGAGTGGAAAGGCCTGAAAGACACACTTTATGATTACGGATGCTGGCTGCGGCTTCTGGGAATGCTGGGCTGCAAGCTGGGGCCGGTTCTGCCGCAGTTCTTCCGCGGCTTGAAACGCTACCGGTGGCTTGTGTCCTACATCACCACCCCCGCGTTTCTGGACCGTCACACCATCGGCCTGCGCGGGTATGAACTGCGCTACACCCATCAGCAGTTTTACGCTGTTCTGCAGAATTCCGCAGGGATGATCCGCGATTTGCTGGAGCGGGATGAAAACCTGAATCCCCATTCCAAGAAGGCTGCGGAACTACGCTCGAAAACCGTTATTTTTGACGAGATGATGCCCATTCAGATCATGAACGGATTCCCCACGCTGAAGGGCATTCCCATTCAGATGGCGCCTATCTTTGTGGTCGGTGAGGTGGACCAGCAGGCCAACATCTACTACATCGACGCCATTGAGCACTATGGCCTTGCATCGGACGTGTGCCCCTTGCCGGCAGCTGAGGCAGGCTGCTGCGTGGTGGATGATTATCCCAAGGTGGGCGCGGCTTATGTCTCCAGCTCCATGCCCTGCGACGGTTCGGTGGCAAGCACCATGTACAGCAACCGCTACTTCAAACTGCCCAACTATCAGATCACGCCGCCGCAGCGCTTCAATGAGCCGGAAGTGCAGGAATACGCGGTCAAGAATCTGTGGGGCTGCGTGGAGTTCATTGAAAAGCAGTTCAACGTCAAGTTTGACTGGGACGCGTTCTTTGAAGGCGTGAAACGCTACAACAAAGAATCCGACTACATGATCGAAAAGTGGGACGTGAACTGCACCGATTATCCGCAGATTTGCGGCGCGGCGCTGGCACTGCACCGGGAATACGAGATGCAGATCGCCAGTTCGCTGGACCCGAAAATGTGCAAGTACGACGCCAAGGTAAACAAGCTGATGAAAAAGGGCTATGCCCATTCGGTGGAAACCGACGACAAACCCCGTTACCGGGCCATTGTATGGAGCTGCCCGGCCCATTACTATTCCAACTTTACCTACTGGGCGCAGAACTGCTGGGGCATCAAAACCCTGGTGGATATGGAATGTATGCTGGCCTATCACCACTACGACGAGCACGACAAAAAGAAAGTTCTGGTAGATATGGCCCGTGGCTACGAGCGTATGACCATGCGCTCTCATTCCAACGGCGGCTATGTGAATGCGCTGGACGAATGCTGGAAGATGTGTGAAAAGTTCAACGCGAACATCGTGTTCATGTATAACCATGTTTCGTGCAAAAACTTTGCCGGCCTGCAGGGCCTGTTCGAAGAGCAGGCGCGGGAACGCGGCATTCACCTGATCTGGATCGAGCACGATCTGATGGACCCGCGGACCGTATCCCGCAAAGCCATGCGCGACCGCGTGAACCGCTATATGACCACCGTGTTCCGGGCCGAACCTTTGGACCCCACGCTGGTGGATTACGACGATGACCTGACTTGGTAAAGGAGAGAGTGAATATGAAATATTTCGGCGGGTGCGATGTGGGTTCTACCTACACGAAATGCGTCATTCTGGACGAGGCTGGGAAAATGGTCAGTGATGTGACCATCCGCAGCCGCATCAATTCCGAGATCAGCGCCAAGGAAGCGCTGGATCAGGCAGTGGCCAAGGTGGACGGCTTGTCCGGCATCGGCGATCTGGCATACCTCATCGGTACCGGCTACGGCCGCAACAAGGTGCCTCAGGCGCAGGAGAACATTTCCGAGATTTCCTGCCACGCCATGGGCGTGCACGTGGTGGACCCCACGGTGAAGGCGATCATCGATATTGGCGGGCAGGACGTAAAAGGTATTGCCATCGATCAGGACGGCACAGTTCTGAACTTTGCCATGAACGATAAATGCGCCGCAGGCACAGGCCGTTTCTTCGAGGCCATGGCCCGTGCGTTTGAATGCACGCTGGATGAATTTTCCGAATTGTCGCTGTCGGCCAAGAACGTGATTCCCATTACGGCGCAGTGCACGGTGTTTGCCGAGAGCGAGGTCATCACGCTGGTGGGCGAGGGCAAGCCCCGCGATGAGATCGCAGCGGGCATCCAGCAGTCTGTGGCCAAGCGCTGCTTTGTCATGGCGAAAAAAGCCGGTGCGAAAGATCACATTACGTTGACTGGCGGATGCGCCAAAAACAAAGGTCTGAAGGCGGCGATCGAAAATGTGCTGCGTATCAAGGTGACAGAACTGCCTGTGGACCCGCAGCTCATGGGTGCTTTGGGCGCGGCGGAATACGCCCGTCAGAAAGGTATGGAACAGGAGTGAGATAGATGGCCTGGTATTGGATCGTTTTGATTGTGATTGTGGCGCTGTTTGCGCTGACCTTCCTGGTGTACATTACCAATGCGGATATGAAGATGGCAGAGAAGCTGTACAATCGGCTTTTGGCCTATCATGACCAGAAGGATGTGGAAGAAAAGCTGTGATGAATTTTTTTGACACGGTGATCGACCAGACGCAGGCCTGCCTGGCACCGTATACGCCGCGTATTTATCCGGGCAATCCGGCCCGCGCGGCCAGGGAAACGGGCAAAAATCAGCTGATTCTGGGAAGCGAAGCCGCTTATGAACTGGGGGCGCTTTCCTGTGACAGTGTCAGCACGCTTCTGGTCACGGAGAGCGAGACCGCTGTCCCGCAGGACGAGATCCTGGTTTATGGGCCGGATCTTGCGGACATTCGGCAGGACTGCAGTTTTGCCCGCATTGCGATTCTGCGAACCGACAACATTGCACAAAACGGTGAGCAGGCGGCTTTCGCCATTCTCCGGGAGATCGAAACCCGCAAATATGGTGTGTATCCGGAAGGCTATATGATCCGGGCCGCGGCGTTTTCCAACCGGGAGCAGGCCCGCGTTTCGAAAAAGGCTTTAAAAGCAGGGCTGAATTTTGAACAGATCGGAAATCTGTTCATCCGGCAGTACAAGCAGAACCGCCACGTCCAGGCGGTAAAGTTGATGTTTGTCACGCTGCCGGAAGCACCCTATGGCGAGCTGGACACACTGGCCACCAAAGCACAGGCCATCACCAAGGCGCTGGACCATATTCTGGATGACGTGAATATGGACTGCAATGCCTGCGAGTGGAAAGTGGTCTGCGACGAGGTGGAAGGCATGAAAGAAATGCATGGAAAAATCAGACGCAGGGGACATTAAACCCGCGCAGGAAGGAGTTTGTCTTGAGCGATTTGAGAACCGACGCCCCCATTCAGGAGCTGTGCGACCATTTTGGCGACTGGTTCCGCGATGGGGTGAAAAATGAGGCGGGCAATGCGGCCCGTATGACCAGGGAACTGTATCCGTATACCTCGCTGTTCTCGCCCATCCGTGTGAACCGCATGACCATCAAAAACCGTGTGGTCATGGCTCCCATGGGAAACCTGATGATGTGCGAGGAGTACGGCCGCCCCAGTGAAAAGATGATTCGCTATTTTGTGGCCCGGGCAAAAGGCGGTGTGGGTCTGATCACGTCCGGTCTGGTGCCCATCAGCGACAAAATCGACCCCACCGTCACCGAGATAGGCGGAAAGGTGATGATGCCGCGCATCAGCCCGGCGCGCACGCTGATGTCCGGCTGGCGCGATCTGGCTCAGCAGTGCCATGGATACGGCAGTCGCTTTTTCATTCAGCTGACGCCGGGCCTGGGCCGTGTGGGCCCGCCTACGTGCCTGGTGCAGCAGACGAAATTCCCGGTGTCCGCATCCTTTAATCCCAACTTTTACATTCCCGAACTGCCGTGCCTGCGGCTGTCCGATCACAAGCTGACCAAAATCATCCATAACGCAGGTCAGGCCGCGGCAGACGCAAAAGCGTGTCTGATCGACGGCGTGTATCTGCACGGCCACGAAGGCTATCTGCTGGAGCAGATGACCAACCGGGCCTTCAACCGTCGCTCCCTGGGCAAGTATGCCGACTGGCAGCGCTTTGGTCTGGATATGGTGCGGGAAATTCGCCGCCGCGTGGGGCCGAACTACCCCATTATGTACCGGATCGACCTGACACTGGCGCTGAACGAAACCTACGGAGAGCGAATGGATCAGGTCTCTTCGCTGAAAAAGTTTAAAAACGGGCGCAGCGTGGCGGAAACGCTGGAGTACATGGAAAATCTGGTGAAAGCAGGCGTGGACCTGTTTGACGTGGACATCGGCTGCTACGACAACTGGTGGTTGCCTCATCCGCCTTCCGGCATGCCTGCGGGCTGTTTTTTGAATGTGTCCCAAATCGTGAAGGAGCACTTTGCCAAAAAGGGCATTGTCTCCAACGCGGGGGTAGAAGTTCCGGTGGTGGCCGTCGGCAAACTGGGATATCCCGACGTGGCGGAAAAAGCGCTGCGGGACGGCCAGTGCGATATGATCATGCTGGGGCGCCCCCTGCTGGCAGACCCGGAGTGGTGCAACAAAGCGTTTGAGGGAAGAGTCGAGGACATCTGCCCCTGCATCGGCTGTCAGGAAGGCTGTGTCAACGAGTTTGTGGAAGGCGGCCACATCCAGTGCGCAGTCAATGCCCGCACCGGCTTTGAAGACAGCATTCCCGAACAGGCTTCGCCGGCTCTTCGCAAAAAGAAAATCGGCGTGGTGGGCGGCGGCCCGGCCGGCGTGATTTTTGCAGTGGAAGCCGCGCGGCGCGGGCACACAGTGGAACTGATCGAAAAGACCGACCGCATTGGCGGGCGCATCGTGTCCGGCAGCGTGCCGGCGGTAAAGTTTGACATCAAAAACTATCTGGAATGGCTGAATGTGCAGCTGCAAAGTGCGCAGAAACTTCCCAATTTCACGCTGCGGATGAATACCGCGGCCACCACGGAATGGCTGGCCCAGCAGAAATACGATTCGATCGTGTTCGCTGTGGGCACAAAAGATGCCTGCCCGCCCATTCCCGGGCTGGACCAGGTGCGGTATGTGCAGGCGGTAGCGCTTCTGGAAAATCCGTCCCTGCTGGGCGATGCGAAAAAAATTGTGGTCGCCGGCGGCGGTGTGGTCGGTTGTGAAACCGCCTATTGGCTGCGGTATGAGCTGAACCGTGACGTCAAAGTGGTGGAAATGCTGCCGCACTTTATGCAGGGCGTGTGTACCGCCAACCGGGGCCATTTGCTGCATTACATGGAAAAGGCCGGCGTGGAGCTGTACAACTGTGCCAAGGTGACAGGCTTTGAGCCGGGCAAGGTGCACATTGAACGCAATGTGTCCAAGGGTGCGCCCAATCCGTACAATACCTGGCAGCCGCTGCTTCCGGAAAACATTCCCAATCCTCTGGCGCCGAAACTGGGGCCGGAGACAGCCAGCATTACGCTGGAGGCGGATCTGGTCGTGCTGGCCATGGGCGGCCGGCCGGATGACGCACCTTATTATCAGGCGCTGGCCGCACAGGTGGCGCCGGAAATGTACAACATCGGCGACAGCTTTGCAGGCGGCCGTGTGTTGGAAGCCAATCGAGCAGCGTATCGGTTGGCACGAGAGATTTGACGGGTGGGTTTTCATTGGAACAAGGGGGCATGGCCATCGGCCATGCCCCCTTGTCCTTTTACAGGTCCACCTGTTCAAAACGGTGTCGTGCAATGCGGCAGCCCAAAAACGTGGCCAGTGCGTAAAACATCGCGCCCGCCGCGAGAAATGGCAGCTGCCGAAGCTGATCGCTGGGCCGAATGCTGTCCAGCCAGGCGAGATCCGGAAAGTGGGAGAGTGCTTCCATGATGAAAATCAGCAGAGCAACGGGAATCATCGCTTTCACAAAAGCGCGCCCCGCCTGGTAAGCAGTGCGGTAAAAAGCAGGCAGGAAAATCAGGTTAAACAGACCAAAACTCAGCAGCCCAAACCCGTAATAAGCGGCGTTCGCCTCAATGCCGGCTACATTTCCTTCGGGGAGCCACAGCGGTCGCAAAAATGCAAAGGGCAGGGAAAGCAAAAGCTGACTGAGCTGCACCAGCACAAACAATGCGCAGCGGCCGCGCACCACATCTCCTTTTCGAACGGGCAGAGTTGCAGTGAAGAAAACGTCCCCGTTTTCCCGCCCGTTCATGGTAGTGAAAAACAGACCGAGGCATCCGAAAAAGAAGACCATGCCGTAGGGGTAGCCCGGCACACATAAAAGCACACCGAAGAACAGAAAGAAAAACAGGGCAGGATGAGCGGTGAGCCGCAGGTCTTTAAACAGCAGGGCAGTCATGATCGTCCCTCCTCTCCGTGCGCACCATGATCTCCTCCAGCGGCAGCAGATCCGGGTCGCCCGACTCGCGCAGATGGGAAAAGGCCGCACGAAAACGTGTTTTTTCGGCACTGCACAGAACAGTGCCGTCTTTGAGGTAGGTCACATCATCCGCGCATTTATCCAAATCGGATGTGATGTGCGTAGAGAAAAGAATGGCCCGCTGCCCGTCCTTCACCAGTGCCTGAAACAGATTCAGAAGGTCATCCCGGGAAACGGGGTCCATGCCGCTGGTGGGCTCATCCAGAACCAGCAGGCGGGCATGGTGGGACAGCGCCAGAGCAAGCATGTACTTGACACGCATACCTGCGGACAACTGGTCCGGACATTTGCGTTCATCCAGATCAAACAGACGCAGATATTCCCGGTAGGCGTTCTCATCCCATTGCGGATAAAAAAGGCGGACAGCGCGGGTGATTTGGGAGAGCTTTTTGCGCCGGTAAAAATCAATGCCGCCCAGAACCACGCCGAGTTCCTGTTTGCAGGACAGTTCATAGTCAGAAAAATCAAGGCCGAACATGCGGATGCTTCCGCTGTCCGGCCGTACCATATGCAGAAGGGCTTTCAGGGTGGTGCTTTTGCCCGCTCCGTTTTTGCCGATCAGTCCCATGATCCGGCCGGGTTCCACACGGAAAGAGACGTCGGATAAGAGAAAAGAAGGATAGCGTTTGCACAATCCGTCCACTTCCAAAAGGCTCATTCTTCTTCGCCGCCTTTCTTTTCACAGAGTTCTAAAAAGGACTGCGCGGCGTTCAAAAAACGCTGGGCCGGCACCAATGCCAGACCGAAGCCGTCCGGGTCTTCGTTGCCAAGCACCATCAGCAGATCTCCGGCGGAAAGGCCGAGCATATCGCGGGCCTTTTTAGGCAGCACCAGTTGGCCGCGCTCGCCCAGAGTGACCGTTCCAAAGAGATGCTTGCCTTTGGGCGGGACGGGCAACTTTTCGGCGCGGCTGTCGTAATGGAGCAAATCGTCCAGCGATACTTCGTACAGACGGGCCAAAGCATCGCAGTTGAATAGGTCGGGAAGGGTTTCGCCGCTTTCCCACTTGGCCACGGCCTGCCGGGTTACGCCGATTTTTTCAGCGGTCTGTTCCAATGTGTAGCCGTGCATCCGCCGAAGGGAGGCCAGATTCTGAGGAATCAGAAGATTCATTTTTTTCGAACTCCTTTCTTTCCTTAAGAATACCCGGTCAGAACGTTGGCGGCAACCAACGCAAGCGAACAAAAAAGGTTCGTTTGCGTTGCGTGCTTTATGCATTGGGCCGCACGACACGGCAGGGCGACCCGAATGCGATCACGTTGTCCGGCAGGCTTCGGGTCACCACGCTTCCCGCCCCGATGACCACGTTGTTTCCGATGGTGACGCCCGGAAGCAAGATCGCCCCGCCGCCAATCCAGACATCATTGCCAATCACTACAGGTGCTGTGCGGGTCTTGCAGAAAGAAAACGTGCTGTCTTCCCGCACCGGCCCAAAGCGTTCGCGGGCGGAAGTAGGATGAAACGCGGTGTAAATCTGCACGTTGGGCGCGATCAGGGCGCGGTCGCCGATGACAATGCGGTTATCATCCTGAAACGTGCAATTCATATTGATTTCGCAGTGATCGCCCAGGAAGATGTTGCAGCCGTAATCCACGTAGAATGGCGGTGTAATCCACACCGAACGGCCGTGCCCGCCCAAAAGTCGGTCCAGAATGCGTTCTTTGGCGGATAAATCGTCTGAGCGGGTGCAGTTGTATTCCCGCATCAGGTCCTTGGCCAGATGCCACTGTGCCAAAAGTTCTGCGTCGCCGCAGTCGTATAATTCCCCGGCAAGCATTTTTTCACGTTCCGTCATTTCTGTTCGCTCCTTGCTGAAAAAGCCTCCCCAAGGGGAGGCTTTTCTCATTTTGCCTTTCGGCGGTCGTATTGCGGTTTTTTCTTTTTCTTCTTTACAGAGAAACCGAAATCTCCAATTTTTCGTCCCAATGCGAAATATTCACCGTGTGCATAGGCGCACAGACCGGCCTTGGCCAGACGCAAGCGGCCGTTTTCATCAATCAGGTCACTGGCCACGTGAATGGACACAATGTCCGCCAGGAACATGTCATGACTGCCCAACGGGACCACGTCGGTCACCCGGCAGGCAATGCTCAGGGGACTTTCGGCAATCATCGGGCAGGAAAAGCCTTCCACCGGCTGCACAGACAGGTGCATCGCTGCCAGTTTGTTCTCGTTCCGGCCGCTGCGAACACCACAGTAGTCAATGGCGCGCACCAGCGCCGCCGTGGGAAGGTTGATGACAAACTCTCCGCTCTCTTTGATCAGATCGTAGCTGTATCGTTCCGGCCGCACGGAGATGTAGGTTTTGGGAGGCTGGCTGTTGAGAATGCCTGTCCATGCGATGGTCAAAGCATTGGGGGCTTCCAGTGTGCCGCAGCTTACCAGCGCAGGCGGCACCGGGGCCAGCAGCGTGGAACCTTTCCACATTTGTTTTTCCATGAGTTTAGTTATCCTCGCTCTTCTGATGGTCAAAGGTGGTTTCACTGATGATGTAACGGGGCCGGGCCTTGGTCTCGTTGTAGATTTTGCCGATGTACTCGCCGATCACACCCAGGCACAGAAGCTGGACGCCGCCCATAAAGAAGATGGCGCAGGCCATGCTGGCCCAGCCGGAAACGGTGACGCCGAACAGCTTGGTCAGCAGCACCCACAAGATGCCCAGGAAACTGGCCAGACTGATGAGAAAACCAAGTCCGGTGATCAGCCGGATGGGTTTCACCGAAAGGCTGGTGATGCCGTCAAAGGCAAAGTTCAGCATTTTCTTCAGCGGATAATGGCTCTCGCCGGCAATACGCTCGGCGCGTTCGTAATACACGCTGGTGGAGCGGTAGCCCACCAGCGGCACAAGGCCGCGCAGGAACAGGTTTACTTCCTGGAACTGGGCAAGCCCTTCCAGAGCGCGGCGGCTCATCAGGCGGTAGTCTGCGTGATTGTAGACGGTGTTGGCACCCAGGGCGTTCATGACTTTATAGAAGCCCTCTGCGGTGGTGCGTTTGAACCAGGTGTCCGTCTCCCGCTTGGAGCGCACGCCGTAAACCACGTCGCAGCCCGCCAGGTACTCGTCCACCATACTGTCCATGGCGTTGATGTCATCCTGGCCGTCGCAGTCAATGGAGATGGTGATGTCTGCCAGATCCTTGGCGGTCATCAGTCCGGCCAGAAGGGCGTTCTGGTGACCGCGGTTGCGGGACAGGCACACGCCCACATAGTGTTCATCCTGCCGCGCCAGTCCCTGAATAATTTCCCAGGTTTTGTCCTTGGACCCGTCGTTTACAAACATCACGCGGCTCTTTTCAGCGATTTTGCCCTGTGCGGTCAGGTCCTGAATTTTCTTGAGAAACATGCCGCTGGTCACGGGCAAAACTTCCTGTTCATTGTAACAGGGAATCACAATGTATAAAATCGGTTTTTGCAACTTGAAAACCCCCTTTTCTCCTACGATCGATCAGCGGCGCTTCGGGCCGTTGAACACCACGGCCACCGCGTCGGGACCGGTATTGGTGGCCACAGCCGCACCCAAAGAAAACAGCGTTTCAGGGCCGTAACCCAGTTCTTTTTTACACAGCTTGGCCAGCATTTTGCAGTTTTCCTCATCGGTGCCGCCCACAAGATAAGGCGTTCCGGGCTGAATGCGCCCTTTTACGTATTTCACAAGGCCCGGCATCACCGCCAGATCTCCCCGGACTTTGGCGGGCGTGGCAGTCTCGCCGTCAATGATGGAAATGATGGGGCGAAGGCCGAGCAGCTCGCCCGCAAAGGCAGCAGCCGCGGAAATGCGTCCGCTCTTTTTAATGAAGCGCAGGGTATACACCGAAAGCGCCACTTCCATGGAGGCAAACTGCTCTTCCAGATATTCCACTACATCCCGCACATCCGCGCCGTTTTGCAGCTTGCGGGCCGCCTGGCACACATGCCAGCCATACGTCATGGAATAGGTGTGGCTGTCCACAATGTGAAATTTCAGTTGGCTGTCCGGGTGCTCTTCCCGATACTGACGGCTGGCAAAAACCGCGTTCTGATAGGTATTGGAACCGGTGGAGTTGATGGCCACATACAAAACGTCCGTGTATCCCTGTTCGTCGTAATGGGCAAACTGCTCCAGAAAGCGCATGGGCGTGATCTGGGATGTGACAGGAATGCCTTCGCACTTGGTCAGCATTTCGTAATATTCTTCGTTGGTAAAATCCTCCCGCTCGGTGTAGCTTTTTCCGTCCACCGCAATGTAAAAGGGAAGAATGTCAATGCCGTATTTCTGCTGCAATTCCGGTGAAATGTCACAGGCGGAATCCGTCAAAACTGCAACTTTTCTCATACATTCACTTCCAATCGTAGTTTCTTAAATGCCCCTGGTCCAGCAGGCCGTCAAAGTCCCATTGGCGCAGCGTTTCGTATACGCCGATGGCCACGGTATTGGACAGATTCAGGCTCCGCGCGTCGTTGCGCATGGGCAGGCGCACGCACCAGGGCTGGTTTTCAAACAGCAATTGTTCCGGCAGCCCTGCATCTTCGCGGCCAAACACAAGATATGCTCCGTCGGGATAGCGCACGTCGGTGTAGCGCTGGGGCGCCTTGGTGGTAAAATAATAAAAAGGACCGTTGCTTTTGGCAAAAAAATCCTTCAAATCCTGATAGTATGTTATATCAAGCATGTGCCAATAGTCAAGGCCGGCACGTTTCAGCTTTCGGTCATCCACTACAAATCCCATGGGTCCCACCAGATGCAACCGCGCGCCGGTGCAGGCGCAGGTGCGCGCCACGTTTCCGGTGTTTTGCGGAATTTGAGGCTCCACCAGTACAATGTTCAAAGTTGGCAAGTAGAATCATCCCTCTTTTGGTTTTGTCAAATCACTCAGCACGCGCTCGAAGGCAGTGCCGAAACGCGGGCCTGCCCCCATGCGCAATGTCTCGGCTGCTGCTCTGGCCACAAAGCCGGCCGCCAGTTCCACGCTGTCGGCCAGGCGGAGGCCGCGGGTCAGCGCGCCGGCAAGAACAGATGCAAATAAATCGCCGGTCCCTGGATAGGACTGCGGCACCGGGTCAAAAGGCAGGAAACAGAACGAATTGTCTTCCTGCCAAAAGGCGTTGCCGTGCGTTCCGTCGCTCAGGCGCGCGCCGGTAATGACCAGCCCGCGGGCACGGGGAAACGCTGCATGAAGCCGCTCGATCCGTTCTGCCAGCTGTGCGCGGTCAAACGGGGTGTCATCGGGCTCCAGGCCAAGCAGTACGGCGCTTTCTGTGACATTGGGGCACAAAACATCGGCCATTTTGCACAGGTCCGTCATGGCACTGCACAACGCAGGCGTCACGCCGCGATACAGTTTTCCGTGGTCGGCCAGCACCGGGTCCACCAGTTTGCAGGCGTCCGGGTTTTGCGCAAAGGCGCGCCGCACCAGTTCCGCGTCGGCTGCGTCAGCCAGATAGCCGGAATAAACGCAGTCAAACGAGAGTGAAAGGCGTTCCCAATGGGCCAGCGCGTCCCGACAGAAGGCTTCGGTGCGAATCACGGCCGGAGTGCCAAGACCGCCGGTGTGCGTGCTCAGCAGAGCTGTGGGCAGTGGGCAGGCCTGTACTCCCATGGCGGAAAGAACCGGGAGAATTACCGTCAGACTGCACCTTCCCACACAGGAAAGGTCATGTATGCACAGAACACGCTTCATCTGTTCCACAAAAAGCCTCCTTGCTCGCTCCACAGATACTGTTAGTATACCACATTCCGGGAGTGCGGAGGATGAAAAATATGCGAAAAGGGAAATTTTTCCCTGCAAATACGAAAAAGCAGGGGGCAAACTAACAGCAGATGCCAACAAGCATCCAAGCAAAGGAGGACGAACGACCATGTATAAAAACACAAAAAGCATGATGAGCGGTGCCGCGATGGGTATGCTGGCCGGCAGTGCGCTGGGGGCTGTAGGAGCATATGCCGCACAGAAACATCCCCGTGAAGTGAAAAAAGCCATGAAAAAAGCGGCGCACACCGCGCAGAAGGCCATGAATGGGATCGATAAGATGATGTCTTTTTAAAAGACGCTGCATTGAAAAAAGCCAGGGTGAAAACGCCCTGGCTTTTCCTGTGTTATTCGATGGGCTTTTGGTAAAAGCCGCCGAAGAAGGTTTCGGTGGGAAGTACATTGATAATGATTTTCGGGTCCACCTGCTTCATCAGATGAACGATGTCCTGCACTTCGTAAGAAGAGACCACCGTGTGCAGCAAGCTGATTTTCTGGCCGCTGTAGCCGCCGTGTCCGTCCAAAACGGAAATCCCGTGGCGGAAATGCGCGATGTACTCACGGACCACGGATTCCGCGTCATGGGTGGTGATTTGGAGCGTGACCCGTTTGTAGCGGTGATAAAATGTGTCGATGGTTTTGGTGGAGATAAACTGACACATGATGGAATACCCTGCGTATTCCCAGCCGAACAGATAGCCGAACAGACACAGCATGCAGGCGTTGAAGACGAAAACATACTGCCAGATGGCGTGCCCGGTTTTATTGGAAACATAGAGGGCGATAAAGTCCGTTCCGCCGGTGGAAGCGTTGCCTTTCAAAGCGGTTACAATGGCGATCCCGTACAGGAACCCGCCAAAACAGATGTTCAAAAGGACGTTGTCAAAGAGCGGCTGAAAATGCGCGTATTTTAAAATGGTACTGGCCAGAAACACCTGAAGCAGAGAGAAAATCACGAATTTTTTTCCAATGTGCTTGAAACAAAAGGCAGCCACCGGAAGATTCAGCGCGATCATGCCCAGCGATGTGGAAAAGTGGATTCCAAACAGAGAGGTGATTTTTTCGATCAGCACGGCCACACCGGTGAAGCCGCTGGAAAGGATTTGCATCGGCGTGAAAAAGACCTGAAGGGTAAAGGCCTGCAAAAATGCAGAGAAAATAACGGCGATGAGCGTAATAGCGTATCGCCGGACGGTTTGTGCACGATTCATAGACATCTCCTGTTCTCCAAGTCGTTTGAAAGGATGAGCTCCTTTTTGAGTATGGAGGGTTTTCGCTTGTTTGTCAACCGCCCTTTCAAAGGGAGGCGCTGCTAAAAAAGTGTGGGGATGGGAAAGTAAAAAAGCCCGGGTCATACCCGAGCTTTTTGTTTGTTGGAGCAGATGATGGGAATCGAACCCACACGGCCAGCTTGGGAAGCTGGAGTTCTACCACTAAACTACATCTGCATGCCGTATGGTTTATTTTAGCCTCTTTTCTCCGTCTTGTCAATCTTTTTTCACACGGGCCTTGAAGACGGGTCGGTTTTACATGTTTTGCCAAAATTTACCATTTAAACCGAGTATACTGGAAATCAAACATGGAACGCGGGCTGGGGCCTGCAAAAGAGGAGACAAAAAATGTTGTATCATCTGTTTGAGGAAACGATCAGCGATCCCACGCTGGGGACCTATCAGACGTACGGAGTGCAGGGCGGTGGTGTCGTGGTGCATGATGTGGGAACAGATCCGGACTTTGTGCGCGCGGTGGTGGCTGCTTTGAATGCGTACGATGTGGAGCCGTGTCATGTGTGGGATATTGTTGAGGATTTTCTGGACGGGGAGCCGCTGCCCTATCAGCCGGGGCAGACTTGTCAAGAATCCGGCGTGGGTGTAAGATAAGGGCAGGCACATTGTGTGCTGAAAAGGAGGCCTTTTCATGCCCGGCGATTTACATACACATACCAATTTTTCCGATGGATCATCTGATATTGAATTGCTCCCGCTGCTGGCCCGGCGTGCCGGCCTGACCAGTCTGGCCGTGTCCGATCACGATACGGAGCTGTGCATCCAATACGCACAGCAGCACCCGGTGGATCAGGGCGTGCGCCTGATTCCGGCTGTGGAGATGACGGGTTTTGATACCCGCAGAGGCCGGCGGGTCCACATGCTTTGCTATTGCCCGGAGCTGACGCCCGGCCTGCTTGCTTTTTTTCAACTGATGAAGGACCGGCGAAATGCCGTCACCAGCCTGAGCATTGATGAGCTGGAAAAGATGTACCCGCAGTTTACCCGCGCCGCGGCCAAAGCGTTTTCCAGGCGCAGCGGCGTTACCTACAAAACACATTTGATCCGGCTGCTGTATGAATATGGTTATACGGACGGCATTTATAAAGACCTTTACCGTGAGTTGTTTGGCCGCGGGGGAAAAGTGCTTCACGACCCCGCGTATGAGCCGCTGGAGAAAGTGCTGGACCTGATTCATGAAGCGGGCGGCGTGGCTGTTTTGGCTCATCCGAGTGTGTACCAGAGCATGGAGCTGGCGGAAGAACTGGCCAGCGAAGGGCGGATCGATGGCGTGGAAATCGATCATCCCCGCAACACACCCGAGGACCGGCAGGCGCTGCACGTGGTGGCGGAGCGCTGGAATCTGATCGTGACAGGCGGAACGGACTTCCATGGTATGCACATGTCCAAACCTACGCCACTGGGAGCGTTTACCACCAGCGATGAGATGATCGAGCGCATTTGGAAGCTGGCAGAACAAAAGAAGCAGGCGAAGGTCGTTCCGCATTATGGAAAATCTGACGAATTTTAAAGAGAAAAATCAGCTCTTCCGGGAGTTTTGCCAAATTTTCAGGAAAGCTTTTGTCTATGTTGTATCTGAAAGCGTGCTGTGCTAGAATAAAAAACGACAATTGCACGTTGGAGGCGCAGCAAAGATGACCTATACACGCAAAAACAGAGGTGTTTGTTCGGTATCCACCACCGTTACGCTGGCGGATGACGGGACCATTGAGGACGTGACGGTGTTGGGCGGATGCAGCGGCAACCTGAAAGGGATTGCGTCACTGCTGAAGGGGATGCCCGCGCAGGAGGCCATCCAGCGGATGGAAGGTCTGACCTGCGGCAGCAAGAGTACATCCTGCCCGGACCAGATTGCAAAGACGCTGCGGGAAGCGCTGGAGCAATAAGCGCGCCAAACGAAAAAGAGAGGGTTTCGCCCCTCTCTTTTTTCTTTTGCACAAACCATATTTTGGCGGATTTAAGGCCGCCGGGGCAGCCCATACTTTCAAGCGGGACAAGCAGCAGGAAAGGCGGGCGATTTTATTGTTCTGGTACAAAGGATTTGCAAGACAGGCCGGCGCGGTGATTCATGATGCCATTCGCGTGGCACAGGAGATGGGGCATACTTACGTGGGAACGGAACATCTTCTGATGGCGCTTCTGCGAACGGATACCACGGACGCGGCCTGCTATCTGGTGGAAAAACAAATTTACGGTTATCGGGTGGGGCGTGTGCTGACGCAGCGTGTGGGACAGGGCAAACGAACGCATCTTTCCGCCCGGGATTTTACTCAGCATCTGTCGGGCTGTCTGGACTATGCAGTGCTGGAAGCCAAGGCGACAGAGGGCGGAAAAGCGACTCCCACGCATTTGCTGACAGCTTTGCTGGAGGTGCCGTGCGGTGCGGGCGAGGTGCTGGCACAGCTGGGGCTGGAACCGGCCCTGGCCGCCAAAGAATATGGAAGACGAAGCGGCAAGCTGCCGTTGTACAATGCGCCGCCGCCCCGGCCCCAGGGAAGGCCTGCCGGCCGTGTGGCGGAAAAATACAGCCGCGACCTGACGCTTCTGGCGCTGCATGGAGAGATCGATCCGGTGCTGGGACGGGACGATGAGATTCTTCGCATGGAGCAGATCCTGGCGCGCCGCCGCAAAAACAATCCCTGCCTGATCGGTGCGCCGGGCGTGGGAAAAACCGCTGTGGTGGAAGGGCTGGCTTTGCGCATCGCCCAGGGAAAGGCGCCGGCCATTCTGCGGGAAAAGCGGATTTTGGCGCTGGATATCGCCAGTTTGGTGGCAGGAACCAAATACCGGGGAGATTTTGAAGACAGGTTCAAAAATGTGTTGTCCGATGTGCAGCGGGCGGGCGATACCATTTTGTTCATTGATGAGGTGCATGCCATCATTGGTGCGGGCGCAGCCGAAGGCGGCATCGATGCGTCCAGCATTTTGAAGCCCATGCTGGCGCGCGGTGAGATTCAGATCATCGGCGCCACCACAAGCAGCGAATACCGAAAAATTGAGAAAGACGCGGCCCTGGCCCGGCGCTTTGGCACCATCGACGTAGCGGAGCCCACTCCCGAAACTGCTTTGAAAATTTTACAGGGTGTGGCCCCCTGTTACGAAAGCCACCACAATGTGACGATCGAACCGGAGGCGATTCGCGCGGCGGTGCGGCTGTCGGTGCGCTATCTTCCGGAGCGAAATTTGCCGGACAAGGCCATCGACTTATTGGATGAAGCCTGCAGCGCCGCCTGTATCTCCGAGAAATCGGATGGACGCATCACGGCGGAACTGGTGGAGGAAGTGGTGTCGCGGCAAAGCGGCGTACCGGCGGAACGGCTGTCTCAGTCCGAGTCGGCGCGCATGGCACATCTGGAAGAGGAACTGGAACGATGTGTAGTGGGGCAACAGCCGGCTGTGCGAGCGGTGGCTTCCGCTCTGCGTTGTGCACGTTTGGGCCTGGCCAGTGAGACCCGCCCCATGGGAGCATTTTTGTTCCTTGGGCCGACCGGCGTGGGAAAAACCGCACTGGCCAGAGCTCTGGCAGAATGCTGCATGGGAAGCGGAAAAGCGCTGCTCCGTTTTGATATGTCCGAGTATATGGAAAAGCATACGGCAGCCCGGCTGATCGGTGCGCCGCCGGGTTATGTGGGATACGGCGAGGGCGGTCAGCTGACGGAAGCGGTGCGGCGCAGGCCGTACAGCGTGGTGTTGTTTGATGAAATTGAAAAGGCGCATCCGGATGTGTCCAACCTGCTTTTGCAGATTCTGGAAGATGGCCGTTTGACCGACAGCGAAGGCCGCGTGGTGGATTTTCGCCATACGCTGATCATCCTCACTTCCAATCTGGGCGCCAAACATCTGGTGGGGCAGAAGGGCGCGCTGGGCTTTGGCGCAGCCGCACCCGATCAGGCAGTGCGCATGCAGGTTTTGGGAGAAGCAAAGGCATTTTTCAGTCCGGAGCTGCTGGGCCGCATGGATGAGCTGCTGGTATTTCAGCCTCTGGACAAGGAGAGCCTGCAGATCATCGGGAGCCAGATGCTGGCGCAGCTGGAAGAGCGTGCAGCCGGGCAGGGCATTGTGCTGGAGCATACGCCGGCCGCGCTGCGCCTGCTGGTGGAGAGCGGGTACGACCCTGCCTGCGGGGCGCGCAGTTTGCGGCACGTGATTACGCGCAAGGTGGAGCAGTGCCTGGCTTCGCAGATGCTCTCGCAGGAGGGAGACGCCTTTCTGCTGGACGCAGCCGCCGGAGAACTGACCCTTCGTCCCTGCGAACCGGCCTGCGCAGCAGCAGGAATGTAAAAAACGCCCGAAGCGTCTGCTTCGGGCGTTTTCGTGTTTTTTAAAGAACCAGGAAGGTGACGCTGGCGGGCGCAAGCTCCACCGTGCCGGCGGGCTGTGCGACAGGGCTCAAATCGGGCAGATCAAACTCACCCGAAAGCTCCAGCGGCCGATCGTTCAGGTACGTCACCGGGCTGCGCAGCGTGGGCGCGGAAAGGGTGTAGCGCTGTGCGTCCCGCGGCAGTTCCACGGTGGTGGTATCGGTCAGAGAGTTGTTGATGATGAGATACGCAACACCCGGCTTGCCGTCACGGCGGCTGTGGGCATAGACGTGCGCACCTTCACGCAGAGGCTCGCCGGATTCGTAGACCGTGGTGCCCATCAGACGATTCCACAGCAATACTGCGAAATAGTTGGGGCGGGGGTCATGAGTACGATGATCCAGGAAGCCGTAATCGGAAGAGGCCAGAGTGTTGTGGAAGATGATACCGTCGGTGATGGTGGCAAACTCACCCAGCTCGTTCAGCGTGCGCAGAACGTCCAGATAGGTGGAAGCCCAGGTGTCTCCGTTACCCACGTCTGGCCGCCGGGGCAGTATTGATCACGGCCGGGGACATTGGCACGGGCACTGCTGCCGGCCACTGCCAGATAGGCCTCGGTATGCGCCTTGGACGGGTCCCAATGGGCGCCGGGCATGACGGAAGCCAAACGCTCGGAGATGCCGTTGTAGTAGTGATAGCTGTATACATCCAGCTTTTCCTTGGTACCGCGCATCAAATCGTGCAGCGAGGCAACCTCACCCATCAAATCCGCAATGCAGCCGCCCTGTTTGTCGCTGTTGTTGTTGCTTATGGCGCCCAGTGTTTCGTCCTCGTCGGCGCTGCCGGTGTTGCAGGGGCCGACCAGCAGGGTGTCCGGATAGTTCTCGCGCACCCAGGCAAAGAACAGATCCTGATCGCGGGCGTAGTCCGCAGCCGTGTAACCAGCGGGCGCACCGCTGAACTGCAGCATGTTCGGCTCGTTCATGAATTCCGCTGCGTCGATGGGTACACCGTACTCCTTGCTCAGCGCGAAGATCTTTTCCGTCTCGCTGGGGTTCCAGGGCTCGTCGGCGCTGTGCAGGCCGGCACAGTTGGCCACGGAGATCAGCAGTTTTGCTCCAATTTCTTTTACGAAATCCAATACGCCGATCCACTGTTCTTTGGTCAAAACGCTCTGGTATCCTTCGGGAGCTTTGCCGCCGGTCGTACCGTCAAAATCGTAGTAGGTTTTGCTGGCCCAGGTACCGGAAACACGCACCCAAACGGGACCGAACTCCTTGGCCAAAGCACGCAGCTTCTCATCGTACAGGTTTACCGGGGGATAGACCTGCATGGCGTTGGCGATATCCTCCAGCCCCTTGGAAGGCGGAAACCCTTCAGTTCCTGCAATCTGGCCGGGGGTGTATTCCTTCCAGAAAGTACCGCCGGTCACCTCGGTCATTTCCACGTTGTAAGACATGAGCCGCTCAT
Organism: uncultured Ruthenibacterium sp.; assembly: GCA_944388395.1. Classification (GTDB taxonomy): domain Bacteria; phylum Bacillota; class Clostridia; order Oscillospirales; family Ruminococcaceae; genus Ruthenibacterium; species Ruthenibacterium komagatae. Next base: position 18,967 of record CALXIP010000119.1, on the reverse strand, counting down.
CCACACGGCGCAGCTCGCGCAGGCCGTCTGCCTGCAATTTGACTTGTTGTGCCATTGTCTGCACTCCTCTGCATCAGTGTTGTGCGCCGGAAGCCCGGCGCGATTTCATCTGATTCTATTATAATGCCTGCATCACGGGCAGAACAGAGACAGAGACAGACAAGTGTGACACCCCGTTCCAAACTTTTGTGAAACACTTTGGCATTTTTATGGCAAGGAGCGATACAGCGGCTGCGTGAGCAGCTTCACTGCGATGTGCGCCATTTCCTGCGGCGTCTGCGGGTAACCGCGGCGGCGCCAGTCCCAAATCAGGGCGAACAGCCCGCACATGGAAAAACAGGTGGTGATGCGGAACCAGTCCAGACTTTCCTGCTGCGCGACCATCGTCATACCCAGTTTTCCCTGAAAACTCGTGTAAATTGAGCGCTCGATAAACCGTCCGCTCAGGCCGCTGCGGCTGACCGCTGTCAGAAAACCGTCGTGTTCGTGCCAGAAAAGAAACATCTTTTCCATATCCTTTTCCGAAGTGCGCCGTTCCCCTTCGCGGTAGGGACCGGGAAAGCGCTCGTAATCCAGCATGATGTAATCCACCATGGCGTCAAATACGTCTTCTTTTCCGTCAAAATAGCGATAAAACGTCTTTCGCGGAACTTCGGATTTCTGGCACAGCGCCTGTACGGTCACATCTTGAAATGGGATGGACTTCAGCATTTCAAACAGGCAGTCCACAATGTGGCGCTGGCGTTCAGCGGATTGCTTTGTTTGGCAGATCTTATACATCGATCGTGATCCTCCCGTTTCGTTCTTTTTGTCATTATCATAGTTTTGACAAAAGGACAAAAGCGGCTTGGTGAAGTTTCACAAAGAGGAATGTTCCGGCTTTTGCTGTGAAGGCGGGGACAACTGAAAAGAGGGACTTCCCGCGGGAAGTCCCTCTTTTTTATTCGTTTTGCGCCAAAAGAAATTCCAGTGTGACCCGGTTGTAATCTTCCAGATGTTCCCATTCGTGCACATGGCCGCCATCCTTGCACAGGTACAGCGTGGCATTGGGGATTTTCTCGCACAACTCCATGGTCTTTTCGTAGGGAACGAACAAATCGCAGGCGCCCGCTGCCACCAGCGTAGGCGCGGTGATTTTTTTCAGCCGGTCGGCGGCATTGTGGCCAAGGCAGGCGTTGCACTGCGCTTTGTAGGCATAACTGGGCATGGGGTAGGGGTATTCCGCGTCGCTTTGTGCCATCTCCAAAAGAAAATCAGGGCGGGTGTTCTGCGTTTTCTGTGCAAAGGTCATCCATTGGTTCAGCCGCTTGAAGGCTTTTTTGTCCATCACATCGATGTTGTCACGCAGCGTCTCAATGGCGGTGCGAAAGGAGTTGGACACACTGGCAAAGGTGCTGGTCAGAATCAGGGACTTGACTCTCTGCGGATGGGCGATGACCAGTTCCTGCGCGATGGCGCCGCCCATGGAAATACCGTTTACGTGCGCCTTTTCGACGCCCAGCGCATCCAGCACGGCGGCTGCGTCCCGGGCCATTTCCGCAACGGAATAGGCCTCCTGCTGCGGCTTGTCCGAGCGCCCTGCGCCCAGATTGTCCACCAGAATGCAGCGGAAATGCTCCTGATAGACCGCCACGTTGGGCGCCCATTTGTCACCCGCAGCGCCCAGCCCCATCAGAAGAAGCAGCGGAGTGCCTCTGCCGATGGTCTGTACATGCAGATGATGACCATTGATGGGAAGATCCTGTTCAAAGGCTCCTTCCATGTCAATCCCGCTCCTTTCGGGGTGTTTTGCCGTCGTAAATGTACATTTTGCGGCTGCCGCATTCGGGCAGTTCACGCCGCATGGTTTCGATCACCGGTTCATAGTTCAGGTCGGTGATGGGCAGGTCCACGCGCACGTTGCGCAGTGCGGACAGACACATGCCTTCCAGAATTTCATAGCCGTGATAGGCCGTTTCGATGTCGCAGGAGTGTACTTTGCTGTCATCGTCCAGCCAGTCGGCGTATTCGGTGTAGTAAGGCGTCTGAATGGGCACCTGCTGATGATTGCGCCAGCCGGGGTCCTTGCCGGTGATCAGACGGCCGTTGGTCGCCTTGGTGCAGGCGCCCCAGAATCCGTCGGTTTCAGCGTAGACGTAGCCGTCGGTGCCGTACACCGTCAATCGGTTGTCGCTGCTTCCGTATTCCGGCGGATTGTGTGCCTCGCTGAGGTAACCGCATTCAATGTAGGCGTGCACGCCGTTTTCCAGTTCCATGGTGCCCAGCAGATAGTCCGGGGCAGGGTGGTTGTCATCCAGGCAGATGGGGCCGTGCACATGGCCGCACACCCATTTGGCACGGTGCCCGCCGTTGGCCCACAGTGTGTAATCCACATAGTGCGTGCCCAGTTGGCTGAACCAGGCCTGCGTCTCCACATGGATCTTGCGGATCTCGCCGATTTCTCCGTCCTCAATGCGCTTTTTCAGGCTGCGCATTTGAGAAAGATATTTCTGCTGGTGGCACACAACGGCTTTGATGTGGTGCTCTTTGCACAGATCCACCATGGCTTTTGCCTCCTGCAGAGACTCCGCCATGGGCTTTTCCAGGGAGATGCCTTTCACGCCGTATTTGGCACCCAGCTCCATCAGGGAAAGGCGCATATTGGGCGCCACTACGAACACAAATACTTCAGGCCGGGTTTTGGCCAGCATTTCCTCTGCGTCGGTAAACTGCGGCACATCCGAAAGCCCGTTGTCATCTGCAACTTTTTTCAGAACGGCGGGGTCAATGTCACAAAGTCCCACAATGGAAAAGCGGTCCGGGTTTTCCAGCAGACCGTGAATGTGAATTTTGCCGCGGACCCCCAGGCCCATGACGGCGACTGTGTATCGATGCATGGTTGATTCCTCCTTTTTAATCAGCGCATTTGTATGGTGTAATGTAAGCGCCATCGGCCCGCACCACGGCGTCCGAATCGGTCAGAGCCTTGGGCGATTCGTCCTCGACCATGATCCAGCCGCCGTATCCCGTCTGCTCCAGATAGCGGATGATGGCGGGGTAATCGATGCAGCCTTCGCCCATGACCGCCCACTGATCCTGCGCGATGCGGTCTTTGAAATGGACGTGGCGGATCTTGTGGCGGCTGAGTTTCAGAATTTCCAGCGCGTCCATGCCGCCGTTCACGATGTGCCCGATGTCCGGGATGTAGCCGACGTCTGTCTCTTCCAGCAGTTCAAACAGCACGTCGTAATCTTCCCGGGTGCGGAACAGGGAGTTGCGCGCGGAATTGGGATGATAACCTGTGACGATGCCGCGTTCTGCAGCGCGATCCGCTACCGATGACATGCAGCGGATCAGGTTTTTGCGGCGCTGCAGCAGTGCGGCGCCTTCCGGCCGGGGATCTTTGCCGGCGTGGTGAGAAACCATCAGCCGTGCCCGGGGAAAATGCGTCAGAAAGTCAATGGCACGGTCGGAAAGTGCAGCTTCTTCGGGGGTCTCCTCCTCGCCGCACCAGGGCTGGTGAAGAACCAGCGCGGCAAGCTCCAACCCGTTTTCTTCCAAAACTTCCCGGGTGCGCTGCGGGTCGTTGAAATAATCGCCCAGCATGCAGATTTCCGCCTCAAGCCCCTGAAATCCGGCCTGCGCGGTGACGCTGGCAATGTGGGGCAGATCCCCCGCGAATTTTTCCTGGTTCATCTTCCAGGGATACGTTTGACAACCGTAAAAAATCCTGCTCATAATCGCATGCTCCTTTTACAGAAATTGTTCCAGATTGCTTTGGAAAATCAGCTCCGACCGAAGGAATTCCGTTTCGGATTCCGGCCTGTGACCGTGAAGAAGATAGCCGGTCAGCCGTTTGACGGCCAGACGTCCCTGCTCGACCGGGTTTTTGGAGATCAGGCAGAACAGCTCGCCCTGACGCAGGGCCTGCGCGCTTTCGTCGCAAAGGTCGCTGCCCACAGCAAACACCCGGCGCTGAAGCCCCAAGGTGCGGACTGCTTCGGCCAGCATCAGCGTGCATCGAAGGTTGACGGAGAACAGCCCGCGAATGTGCGGGTCTGATTCCAGTGCGCGGAGGATGGTCTCGTACGTTCCGTCCACGCCGCTGTATCCGTGGATGCGGATGATGGGGACTTGCGGACGCCGTGCCCGCAGAAGGCTTTCAAACCCTGCCACGGTGTCCCGGTTGGAGGACAGGCGGCTGTCGCCTGCACAGAGCAGCACTTTGTCGCCCGGGGCGAGGCTGGCGTCCAGCAATTCAGCGGCCAGGCGGCCTTCGGTAAAGCAGTCCGTGCGCACGGTGCACAAAGGGTGAACGCCGGGAAAAGTCTCGTTGACCAGTACCGTGGGAATTCCGCTGGAAAGAACTCTCGTCAAGGCTTCCAGCGAATCTTCGAAGATGCGCCCGCCGGTCAGAAGTCCGTCGATCTCGCCGCGATACTGGCGGAAGATCCGGGCCAGCTGGGCGGCAAACCCGTTTTCAGGCGTGTCGTCAAAAGGTGCCTCCACCACGTCCAGATGATAAGCGGCCAGGTCTTCCAGCTGCTGACGGCAGCCGTCCCACATGCGGGAGAAGAAAAAATGATTCTCCCGCGTACAGCCGGGCAGCGCCACGACAATGCGGTGTGTTCGACGGCTTCGCATAGCCGGGGTCGGGCCGGGCTGATAGTTCATTTCGTCTGCCAGATGAAGAATCTCCTGGCGCAGCGCGGCGCTTACACCGGGCTTTCCGTAAAGTGCCCGGTGCACCGTGCCGGCCGACACACCGGCCGCAGCGGCCACATCGTGAATGGTAACGTCTTTTTTCATCGTCAAAACCTGCCTTGCTCTCTCATTTGCATTATAGAAAGCATTTCAGAGCACGTCAAGGTGAAAATGGGCATTATGCACAATTTTCGTTTTATAAACATAGAGTTTTAGTTATTTTATTATGCAATATGACAACTTGAACGCAAAAAAAACAGCCGCCCCGGCAGGCGGCTGCAAAATGTTACTGGCTGTTTTGCGCACGGAAGGTTTCAGCGGCGGAGACAATCAGCTGCACGGCGCCATCCACCCCGAATTTTCCGGAATTGATGCTCATATCATAGCTGCCGGCCGCACCCCAGTCCCGATCGGCATAGAAGTTGTGATAATTGGCACGGCTGCGGTCGGTTTTTCGAATCAGGGAACGGGCCGCGTCTTCTTCCAGATTATACAGCCGGCAGATGCGCTGGATGCGCAGTTCCAGAGGCGCGTGGATAAATACGGAGAACATGTCCTTGCGGCCGCGCAGAATGTAGTCGGCGCAGCGCCCGATGAACACACAGGAGCTCTCGTCGGCCATTTTGCGGATGGCGTCCGTTTGGAACAGAAACAGTTTGTCGTTGGTGAGGTAATCGTTGTAGTTGGTAAAGCTGTTCACCGCCTGGCCATGCGCGCCGATGGCCAGCGTATACAAAAAGCTGTTGGTAGGCTTTTCGTCGGCATTTTCAAACAGCTCTTCCACAATGCCGCTGTCTTTGGCCGCTTTTTTCAAAATTTCCTTGTCATAGAAAGGGATCCCCAGCTTTTCTGCCACCGCGCAGCCGATCTCGCGGCCGCCGCTGCCAAATTCTCTGCCGATGCAAATTACAATGCGTTTACTCATACCTGTCAGCCTCCCTTGACACGGTTTTGAAAAAGGCGGTCTGCCCTTTTCCTATCCTTATTTTACCACAAAACAACGCCGCAAGGCGTGAAAATTTTGCGGCGTTGTTTTTGGTTATTCTGCTGTGAAGAGTTTGGGGGCAAACCGGGCAAGAAGCACGGCGGCCACCGTAGTCAGGATGGTTTCCGGCAGCATGTAGCTGGCGTTGTATCCAAGGCTGTACGTCCAGGCGGGCAGGCCGTCGGACAACTTGCCCCAGATCAGCACGCCGGACAAAAAGCTGCACAAGAAGCGGATGACGCAGACAGCCGCGGTTCCGACGCCCACGCCCACCATCCGGTTGGAGAAGGGCTTGGCAAATACGCAGGCAAGTCCCAAGGCGGTGAAGGCGATGACATAATCCAGCAGGATCATGCCGGCAAACGCCCAGAAGGTGGGGGAAGGCGGCGCCCAGAAGCCCAGCAGCATCTGCAGAAGGCTGTTGACAAAGCCGGTGAACAGGCCCCATTTAACGCCATGCCGGAACGAGATCAGCACAAAGGGAAGCATGCTGAACAGCGTGACGCTGCCGCCGTTGGGGAGTGTGTAAATTTTGATGTTCGCCAATACGGTACCCACGGCGATCATCAGCGCGCATTCCACCAGAACACGCGTTTTGGAATAGGTTTTGGTCATGGAAAGACCCCCTCGTTTTTAGTACATAAAAACAAAGGCACCCACGGTCAAACCGCAGGCGCAAAAGCACTCTTTTATGAAGAAGAAACTTCCTACGCCGGCATTATCCGGATCAGGTAAAGGGTTCGCGGAATACCGCATCTCAGCCTTTCACAGCACCCCTGTTTTTATGTCCGCGTATCATTATAGACACCGGGTCGCGGCTTGTCAAGCACTTTACCGCCAAAGTCCCTGCAGCCATTCCACCGCATATACCGCAGCGCAGGCGGCCAGTGCTACCGCCAGCAGGTTTCCGCCGCACCAGGCCAGCACAGCGGCCACGGCAAACCCGGCCAGCGCGCTGAAGAAGCTGCCCGTGCTCTCAAAAATGGCGGGCACTGTCATGGCTGCCAGTACCGCATAGGGAACGTAAAACAGAAAGCTCTTTACAAAGCGGCTGTGAATTTTTTTTCGCAGAAGCGCCATAGGGAGCATCCGAATCAAATAAGTCACGCCGGCCATGACGGCGATGTAAACGATCAGTTCATGCGTCGGCATGGTCCTCTTCCTCCTCTCGGTCGGGTACGGGTGCCAAAACCGCACCCAGTCCGGCGGCGATCACCGTGCACAGAATGATGGCGAATCCGCTGGAAATGCTGTTCAGCAGCGGCACGAACCGCATCGCGCAGCTCAGCGCCACCGCCAGACACACCACACCCAGAACAGCCCGGCTTTTGCGGGCCACCGGAATGACGATGGCCAAAAACATGCCGTACAGCGCAACGCCGAAGGCGCTGCGCACACTGTCGGGCAGGAGCCCACTGGCCACCGCGCCGCACAGGGTGCCCAGCGTCCAGCCCAGATAGGGCATGATGGCCAGACCGCTGAAATAGCGGCCGCCCACTTCGCCGGGTTGGCTGGCAGCCACCGCAAAAATCTCATCGGTAATGAAATAGCTGATACCCAGCCGCCCGGGAAGCCGAACGGTGCGCGGCAGCTTTTGCGACAGAGACAGGCTCATCAGCGCATAGCGCAGGTTGATGACCAGCTGCGTCAGCGCCATTTCAAACAGAGAACTATGGGCACAGATCAGGGAAAGTCCCGCAAACTGTCCCGCACTGGTCAGGTTGGTCATGCTGATGGCCACTGCCGCCCACACGGGCAGGCCATCCAGCACGCACAGAATGCCGAAAGTCATGGAGACGGAAAAATAGCCCAGCCCGATGGGAACTCCGTCCCGCAGACCGGCCGCAAAGGAATTTTGAAAGGATTTTGTATGTTCCAAAGAAAAATACCTCTTTATTAAGCAATTTTGGCACATAAGCACGCCCGCGGCGGGGCCGCGGGCGAACGCATCATTTCATGTAAAGACCGGCCAGCCGGTAAGAGGAATCGTAACTCAGCGTGAAGGTGAGCTTGCCGTTTTCAAAGGCAGCCTGTGCCACATCCACCGCCATGCCGTCCTTCCCGACGATGGTGTGCTTTTCCACTTCCACAAAGGCGCCCAGCTGCTGCGCCAGAGGCTGCCAGATTTCCGGCCATTCTTCTGCGGAAATCGCCTCTTTCATGGTGTCATCCATGGAATCGGTCAGGGCGTCATACTCTTCGTTCACCAACTGGCTGATGGTGGTCTCGGCGGCCTGCTGCACGCTTTCTTCGTCCATTCCGTCCGGTAAGGAAGCACCGCAGCCGGCCAGCCCCAGGCACAACACCAACGTCAGAATTCCAAACAAAAGCCGTTTCATACGGATTTCTCCTTTTTCGCATTTTTCGCAGAAAGTGTTTTGCGCCCGGTGCGGCAGATGTCCTGCAGGCAGCATGCCTCGCAATAGGCTTTGCGCGCCGTGCATACCACACGGCCGTGCATCACACAGCGGTGGCAGAAATCATTGGATTCCTCGGGGGGAAGGACCTTGACCAGCGCCTTTTCCACATGGACGGGATCGGTGTCGTCGTTCACAAAGCCGATGCGGTTGGCCATGCGGATGCAGTGTGTGTCCGCCACCACCGCAGGCAGATGGAAGATATCGCCCCGGATCAGATTGGCACTTTTGCGGCCCACGCCGGGCAGCTTTAAAAGTTCCTCCATTTCGCTGGGAACTTTTCCACCGTATTCACGCAGCAGCATGTTGGTCATGCCGTACAAATCCCGCGCTTTACTTTTCCCGAGACCGCAGGGCTTCACGATGGCCTCAATGGCGTCCGGCCCGGCAGCCGCAAGGCTCTCCAGCGTAGGATATTTTGCAAACAGTTCTTTTGTGACGATGTTCACCCGGGCATCCGTGCACTGAGCGGACAGGCGGACGCTGACCAGCAATTGCCAGGCATCCTCATACGTCAGCGAGCATTCACTGACCGGATACTCCTGTTTCAGGCGCTCCACGATCTCACGGGTATCAGCCTTTGTGCGCATGGGGGTTCCCCTTTCGTTGAATGTATGAACAATATAGCACAAAAGCCCTGACCGCGCAAGAAAAGCGTTGTGCACGCGCCGCAAAAAAGGTATAATGAAGCCAATACAGCCAAAGAGAGGGGTTTTGCAGATGTATGCGGATATGATGGATACCATTGGATTTGTGGAACAGCGCGATCCGGAAGTGGGCGCGGCCATGCGCCGGGAACTGGAGCGCCAGAAACGAAATATTGAGCTGATTGCGTCCGAGAACATTGTCTCGCCTGCGGTCATGGCGGCCATGGGAAGTGTTCTGACCAACAAATATGCGGAGGGGTATCCCGCTCATCGGTATTACGGCGGATGCCAGTGCGTGGACGTGGTGGAAGAGATCGCCCGCCAGCGCGCCTGCCAGCTGTTCGGAGCCGAGCACGCCAATGTACAGCCGCACTCCGGTGCACAGGCCAACCTGGCGGTGTATTTTGCACTGCTGAATGTAGGCGATACGGTGCTTGGCATGGATTTGTCCAATGGCGGTCATCTGACCCACGGCAGCCCGGTGAATATGAGCGGCAAAAATTATCACTTCATCTCTTATGGCGTGGATGAAAACGGTTATCTGGATTATGAGGAATTGGCGCGGAAAGCGCGGGAAAATCATCCGAAAATGATCGTGGCAGGTGCTTCTGCCTATGCCCGCGTCATTGACTTCGAGCGCATTGCCGGCATCGCCAAAGAAGTGGGCGCGCTGTTTATGGTGGATATGGCGCACATTGCCGGCCTGGTGGCGGCAGGGCTTCATCCCAATCCGGTTCCCTGGGCGGACGTGGTCACAACCACCACACACAAGACCTTACGCGGCCCCCGCGGCGGTTTGATCCTGTGCCGTCAGGAGTATGCGAAAGCCATTGACAAGGCGATTTTCCCGGGCACGCAGGGCGGCCCGCTGGAGCATGTGATCGCGGCCAAAGCAGTGTGCTTCGGTGAAGCGCTGAAACCGGAGTTCAAGGCCTATCAGCAGGCCATTGTGGACAATGCCCGCGCTCTGGCGCAGGCGCTGCAGGCGCGGGGCGTCAAACTGGTGTCCGGCGGAACGGACAACCACTTGATGACAGTGGACCTGCGCGGCACCGGCGTCACCGGCAAGGAGCTGGAAGCTCGCCTGGACGAGGTGAATATCACCGCCAATAAAAACACAGTGCCCAACGATCCGGAGAAGCCCTTTGTCACTTCAGGTGTGCGGATTGGCACACCGGCTGTGACGACCCGCGGCTTCGGCCGTGAAGAGATGCAGGTGATCGCAGACTGCATCGCGGATTGCATCTTCCGTTTTGAAGAGACAAAAGAGGCTACCCGCGCGGCTGTGGCGCGCCTGGCGGAGCGTTTCCCCCTGTACGAATAAATCAAGTTTTAAGCCCTCTGCGCATTCTGCCATGCGCAGAGGACTTTTTTGACCGGGTTCTCACCGCCGAAAAAATTTTCGAAGTGATTTGCATAACAATCCCTGTTTAAAACAATACTTTCGTGTTTTTATACAGTTAAAAAACCGTTTTTTAACGATAAACTCAAGAACAGGGGTGGTTTTTTGGAATACGATCTGCAATTAATAGGAAAGCGCCTGCAAGCTGCCAGAAAGGCGAAGCATTACACACAGGACTATGTTTCCGCCAAAGCAGAGATCGGTGAAAAGTTTTTGAGCCAGATCGAATGCGGAAAGGCGGGGCTGTCGGTACAGACTTTGCTTGTGTTGTGCGATATTCTGGAGGTGACGCCGAACTATGTTTTACTGGCGGACCCCTCTCTGGCGGCACAGACACCGGTCACCGAGCTGTTGCGCGGGCTGACACCACAGCAATTGAGCGATGCGGAACAGATCCTTGAAATTTTTGTGCGCAACTGCCGTGCGGAAAAAAGCAGGACATAGGCTTTGGACACACAGCGAAAAGGAAAAAACGCATGCCGGGCGGATTGTCAATCCGCCCGCTTTCTTATATAATAAAAGACAGAATCAATGACACAAACGCGCTGGTGAATGCGCGTTCGAAATAAGGAAAAGAGGAGTCAAAAATGGCTTATATCGATTGCAAGCTGAAATCTCAGATTTTGCAGACAACCGTCACTGTGAAACTGTATTTCCCCACGGACTTGCCTGCGGAAGTGGGAAATCAGATCAAAGGCTGTCTGACGCTGCTGCACGGATATACCAACTGTGCAGAAGACTGGTTTCAGATGACCAGTGCGGCGCGGTATGCTGCGGACAACGGTCTGATGCTGATTGTGCCGGACTGCGGGAATTCTTTTTACCAGAACATGATGTACGGCGGCGCTTACCGCACGTTCCTGGTGGATGAGATGCCGGTGCTTCTGCACAACATTTTCCGCTTTATCCCCATGCAGCGCGACCGCAATTTTATCGCGGGCCTGTCCATGGGCGGATACGGTGCCTTGTATCTGGGCATGTCGCGGCCGGATATCTGGGGCGGATGCGCCAGTTTTTCCGGCGCGGTGGATTTGTCGCTGATGCTGCGTGACCCCAATGTGCCCGGCCTGCGCGAAGTGTTTGCACCCATTTTCGGCGACAGCCTGGCGCTGCCCAAGGCGAGCAACCTGCATTATGTGGCACAGAAGGCGGCAGAACTTCCGCCGCAGCGCCAGCCGAAAATTTTGTTGACCAATGGCCTGCAGGACTTTGAACCCTACCACATCGTAGAGCAGAACGATTCTTTGCATGCCACACTGCATAAGCTGAATTTGGCGTACTACCGCAGAATTCAGTGGGACGGTGTCCATGAATGGAATTTCTGGGACCGCAGTCTGGTCTATGCCATCGACTATTTCCTGGGCAACGGCTACGCGGCCAAGAAAATGAATGACTGGCGCTCCAGCGCAGTCATTCATCAGTGAGGGCGGCCATGGCCGCTCCATTAGCAGACCGCCTGCGTCCCCGCACTCTGGCAGAAGTGTGCGGGCAGCAGCATTTGCTGGCGCCGGGCAGGGTGTTTCGCAGTGCGCTGGAACAGGGCCGTGTGCCCAATATGATTTTTTACGGGCCGCCGGGAGTGGGCAAGACCACGGTGGCCCGCATCATTGCGGAAAACAGCGGCATGCACCTGCACAAGCTCAACGGGACTACCGCCGGCACAGCGGATATCAAAGCTGTGCTGGGGGATGTGGGCACGCTGGCAGCGCAGGGCGGTATTCTTCTGTATCTGGACGAGATCCAGTATCTGAACAAAAAACAGCAGCAGAGTCTGCTGGAATGTTTGGAGGACGGTTCGGTTACGCTGATCGCCTCCACTACGGAAAATCCTTATTTTTACATTTATAACGCGCTTTTGTCGCGCTGCACCGTGTTTGAGTTTAAACCGCTTTCTCCGGAAGATGTTCAGCAGGGGCTGCGAAATGCGCTGCACCGTCTGGGAGAAGAGGATGGCGTTCCCATCCTGCCCCAGGAGGGCGCGCTGGAATTGCTGGCTTCGGCCTGCGGCGGCGATATGCGCAAAGCGCTGGGCTGTTTGGAATTTGCCGCTGCAGCTCTGCCGGAAAAAGACGGTGTGCGCACGCTGACCGAACAGGTGGTGCAGCAGGTGACCCAGCGCGCGGCGCAGCGGTACGACAAAAGTGATGATATGCATTACGACTGCATCTCCGCCTTACAAAAAAGCATTCGCGGCTCTGACCCGGATGCGGCGGTCCACTATCTGGCGCGGATTCTGGAGGGTGGCGACATGCTGTCGGCCTGCCGGCGGCTTTTGGTGATCGCGGCGGAGGATGTGGGCCTGGCTTATCCGCAGGCGATCCCCATTGTAAAAGCCTGCGTGGACAGTGCGCTGCAGCTGGGGCTGCCGGAGGCAAGGCTGCCTCTGGCGGACGCGGCGATCCTGCTGGCGACCGCACCCAAGTCCAACTCGGCCCACAATGCCATTCTGGCAGCAATGGAAGACTTGCGGAAAGGACGGGGAGGTCCGGTTCCACGGCAGCTGCAGAACCGTCATTTTGACGGGGAAGACAACCAGAACAAGGGACAGCATTATCTTTATCCGCACGACTATCCCAACCACTGGGTGGCGCAGCAGTATCTGCCTGACGCCCTGGTGGGCACAAAGTATTATGAGTACGGCGAGAATAAGACCGAGCAGGCGGCCAAAGCTTACTGGGAGAAAATCAAGGGCCGATGACCCGAAACCATTTGGGAGGAACTGCACAATGACGGAACGTCAATTGGATGCCTTTGTAAAGCGCCTGACCCTGAAAGAGAAGGCGAGCCTGATGAGCGGGCGGGATTTCTGGCAGACAAAACCGCTTCCGGACAAAGGCGTGTGGCCGCTGCGTTTGAGCGACGGCCCGCACGGTCTGCGTAAGGAAGATTTGAAAAATGCAAAGGAAAACGGCGGCCACAGTGTGAAAGCCACTTGTTTTCCCACGGCCGCGGCGCTGGCCTGTTCCTGGGACGAGGAACTGGCCGAACAGGTGGGTGCGGCCATTGCCGAGGAATGCCGTTCGCACGGCGTGGGCGTTCTGCTGGGGCCCGGCGTCAATATCAAACGCAGCCCGCTGGGCGGCCGCAATTTTGAATACTTTTCCGAAGATCCGCTGGCCGCAGGCAAGATGGGCGCGGCCATGATCCGCGGCATCCAGAAGCGGGGCGTGGGCGCCAGCCTGAAGCACTTTGCGGTCAACAATCAGGAGACACTGCGCATGACCATTTCGGCGGAAGTGGATGAGCGCGCGCTGCGGGAAATTTATCTCAAGCCCTTTGAGATCGCGGTGAAAGAGGGAAAACCCGCCACCGTGATGTGCAGTTACAACCGGATCAACGGAGTGTATGCCAGCCAGAACAAAATGCTGCTGACAGACATTTTGCGCCGGGAGTGGGGATTTGAAGGCCTTGTGATGAGCGACTGGGGAGCGGTGGACGACCGTGCTGCCGGCGTGGCTGCAGGGCTGGATCTGGAGATGCCGTATTCGGGCGGAGCCACCGATGAAGACGTGGTACGGGCTGTGCAGGAGGGCCGCCTTTCGGAGCAGGCACTGGATGCGGCGGTGAAAAACGTACTGCGCCTGGTGGCAGCTTATGCGCACAAACCCCGCACGCCCTATCATCAGGCGGCTCATCGAAGTTTGGCGGAAAAAGCCTGTGAAAAATCTGCGGTGCTGCTGAAGAACGACGGCATTCTGCCGCTGGAAAAACAGAGTAATCTGGCAGTGATCGGGGCGCTGGCTGCCGGTACGGGCCGCTATCAGGGCGGCGGTTCCAGTGTGGTCAATGCGCACGCTCCGATGGGATTCACCGGCGCCATGGCGCAGCGGGGCTGGGCCTATATCAACTATGCGCCCGGCTATCGCACCGAGCACACCCGGCCGGACGCAGAGCTGGAGGAGCAGGCGGTCCGCTATGCCCGCACGGCGCAGACCGTGGTTTACTTCATGGGCCTGACCGATTTGTACGAAAGCGAAGGCTTTGACCGCACCCATATGCGTTTGCCGGAAAATCAGACGCACCTTCTGGAAAAACTGGCGGAGGCAAACCCCAATCTGGTGGTGGTCCTGGCAGGGGGAAGCCCCATGGAAGTTCCCTGGCTGGATCAGGTGCGTGCAGTTCTCTATACCGTTCTGGGCGGCGAAGGACTGGGCGAGGCGACGTACCGCCTTTTGTTCGGGGAAGCGTGCCCTTCGGGCAAATTGTCCGAAACCTGGCCGCTTCGTCTGGAGGATAACCCCAGTGCCCGTTATTTCCCCATGGGCCCCCGGGTCGTCACATACAATGAGAGCATTTATGTAGGATATCGCTATTATGATAAAGCAGGGCAGGCTGTGCGGTTCCCCTTTGGATACGGCTTGTCTTATACACGGTTTGTTTACCGGGATCTGCATGTGGACACTGGAAAGAACGGCGAGCTTCTGGTGAAAGTCCGCCTCGCCAATGTCGGTGACCGGGCAGGCGATGAAATCGTACAGATCTATGCGGGCTGTCCGCATTCGTCGGTGCATCGGCCGGTGCGGGTCCTGGTGGGCTTTGTACGGGTAAGCCTGAAGCCGGGTGAGGAGCGGCAGGTGGAGATCTCCGTGCCGCGGGATCGTCTGGCGTTTTACGATCCGGTTCAGCATCGTTTCGTGGTGGAGGCCGGGCAGTACGAAATCTGTGCCGGCGCTTCCAGCCGGGATCTGCCGCTGCGCAAAGCGGTACTGGTATCGGGAGAAGCGGTCATGCCGCTGTATGCCCAAAGTGCGGATGGACCTTACGGCGCGTTTTCCGACAATCGCTTTTCGGACGCCGCCTTTTACGGGGTGCACAGCCGTCCGCCGCAGAACAATGCACTGCCGCACCCGGGCGAGTACGACCGCAATACGCCGCTGCGGCAGATGAACGAGTCAAAACTGGCACGGATGCTGGCATCAGCCGCTCGAGCCATGACCCGGAAAACGCTGCATTTTTCGCCGCATGCACAGGTGAATCAAAAGGTTGCACATGCAATGGTGGGCGATCTGCCTTTCCGGAACATTCAGCGCAATGCCTGGTTCCTGTTGAACGTAAAGCAGGCCGGGCGGGTGCTGGACCTTTGCAACCGGCCCAATAAGAAATGAAAAAAGGACGGCGCACAGCGCCGTCCTTTTTTATTTCGCACAGGGAGCCTTTCAGTCAGGATCTCCGGGCAGTTCGTCATTCCATCCGGGAAAGCAGCCGCTTTCATACGTGGCCGGAAGCCACTCTGCGGGCATGTCGTCTTCGTATCCCAAATCCCGCATGTTCCTGGCCGGGTCCACGCGAGCGTTTTGCGCACCGCCAAAGTGGTTTGCATAGTGGCTGTTTTTGGAAAAATGATGGCTTGCTCTTTTTTCGGGTTGCATGCAAAACACCTCCATGCGCTTATTGTGCGCACAGAAGCTTCGAATAAAACAGGAGCTTTTTCCCAGCGCGGCGGCATACCGTGCATCCATCGCCTCATATGCTTGCATGAGGGGGGATACACCATGTTTTACTGCATGAAAAAACAGACCACGCATCGGGTTTTGACCGGGATGTTGGCATTGATTCTGGCGTCGGCGGCGGGCGGCCTCGCGTGGGGAGCAGAACCACAGGCGACTGCGGTGGAAAGCCACGCCTGGGGGCTGTCCTTTCAGGAGGAACATCAGCCGCCCAGCGCGGAACTGACACCGGAAGAATTGGCGCCTTATGACGCATATTATTGTGCGCCGCAGGGTGAAAATCGTCTGTATATCACCTTTGACGCAGGGTATGAAAATGGAAACACGGCCCCGATTTTGGATGCGCTGAAGAAACACAATGCGCCAGCGGCCTTTTTTGTGGTGGGAACCTATATTCAGGAAAATCCGGATCTGGTAAAACGCATGGTGGAAGAGGGGCACCTGGTGGGAAATCACACCTGGCACCATCCCGATTTGTCGCAAACCGACCGAGCCACCTTTGAAAAGGAATTGCAGGACGTGGAACAGATCTTTCAGCAGGTGACCGGGCAGGCCATGCAGCGTTTTTACCGTCCGCCCGAAGGAAAATTCAGCGATGAAAATCTGGTGTGGGCCAAAGAAATGGGCTATAAAACCGTTTTGTGGAGCCTGGCTTATGTGGATTGGAACACAGACAGTCAGCCGGACCGGGAGACTGCGTTCGAAAAGCTGCTGCCCCGCACCCACGACGGCGCCATTGTTCTGCTGCACTCGACCAGTGCGACCAATGCACAGATTTTGGATGAGCTTTTGAGCAAATGGGAAGAGATGGGATATACTTTTGGCAGCCTGACGGAACTTGGTATGGCTGCCGCACAATGAGGCCGGATATGAGAATGGGGTCATTTCAGCGCCGTCATCATCGGCGTGCAAAACCGCCGCTTTGGGCGTGGGGAATGGCGGCAGCCGTCCTCCTTTTGCTGCTGCTTTGGGCCGGCACCCGCCGCAGTGTGGAGGTAAATGCGGATTATGAGATGCCCACACAACCGCCCTATACCATTGCACTGGATGCGGGCCACGGGGGAATGGATACCGGTGCAGAGGGATATCTGGACGAGGTGGTGCTGTGCGAGCAAACGGTGGATGCTTTGTACAACCTGCTGGCATTGGACGGGAACTATATTCCGGTGTGCACTCGCCCCAACGGTGAAAAATATACGGTGGACCAGCGCGTACAAAACGCGGCGGAAAACAAGGCATGCCTGTTTTTAAGCATTCATGGAAACAGCGACGGAGACAGTGATTCGCACGGCTTTGAGTGTTTCCCGACGCCGCCGGGGCGCGTGTGGGCACAGGAATCCATGGCGTTTGCCCAGTGCATCGCACAGCAGATGGAAACCGCCGGGCACCGGCTGCGCGGTACCAACGGGATCCGCTTTGCTTACTATGAGGGAAAGCGGAAAATTCTGGTGGACAGTTCCGATGATCGCGTGCGGGAACTGAAAAGCTTTGGCGTGTTGGAAAAGGCACCCTGTCCTGCTGTACTGGTGGAGCAGGGCTTTGTCACCAATGGACAGGACGTGGAGAACTGGGCTTCGCCAGAGGGATGCCAGCGTGCGGCGCAGGCGTATTATCAGGCCATCTGTCAATATTTCGGAACCGACCCGCAGGCATGAAAAAAGCGCCTGAAATCAGGCGCTTTGGGCGGGCGGCATCAGCCGCCCAGATTTTTTAAGAATTCATCCAGCTTTTTTTCACCATAAGCTGCGTAGCTTTCGCTGCGCAGATGGTCCGTCGCTTTCTCGCAGAACTCCTGCCAGGAAGCGGCTTCTTTTTTGACCAGAATGGGGTAGAAGTACACTCCGTTGGCCTGTGCGGCTGCACGGTCGCCGGGAGCGTCGCCCACCATCAGAACGTGGTCCGGCGCATACCCCTTTTCCAGAAGCATGGCAATGCAGTGTTGTTTGGAGCCGGCATCCTGTGCCAAAACCAGATCCACGTGATCCAGAAGGCCATATTTGCCCCACTCTTCCAGCACGGCATCCCGGTTGGCGCTGGAGACAACCGCCACATCGGCAAATTCCGCTGCTGCGGCCAGTCCCTGGCTGGCACCGTCAAACGGCTTTTTCAGGGATTCATCCAGCTGATTGATGCTGGCGTTGACTTGCTGAGACCAATGCAAAGCCTTTTGCAGGCATTCGCTGCCGGTTTCACGGATTGCCTGTTCCAAAGCGCTGTTGGACAGCGCTTTGGTCTGGTCCACCCATCCGATCAGATCGGAAAGGCCCGGAATGGTTTTGTATTGCTGATCGATTTCGGCCAGGGCGATGGCCAGACCCTTGAATCGGTTGACACCGCGGGTCATGCTGTACAGATTGATCTCGTTCCAGCGGGCGAGAATCGGCTCCTGCCATTGCTCCAGCTCCCACTCGTGTACCATGCAGGGGCCAAAACAACGAAAGTGTTTGATGTCCATGGTGTCCATGGCGCAGCCGTCCGAATCAACACAAATCAGAAAATCATGTCTTTTTTCAAAGGTATCAAAGATCTCAGCCATGAGAAACCCTCCGATTACAGTTCGCCGTGTTTTTTCTTCAGAGCGATTACGTTGGCGTCAACTGTTTTCTTGTCAAGCGGATACCAGAGCAGCAGAACCAGGCCCAGCAGCAAGAAGCCAACAGCAGGAACGATGGTGGAGATGTTGAATACGCCTTCGAGCACATCCGGCTCATAAGCAGTGGCGGCGGTGTAACCGACGAGGGACAGCAGGGCGCCGGTGAGACCGGAGGAAGCGGCCTGGCCGAGTTTACGGGCAAAGGAGTAAACAGCATACACTGTGCCGTCCTCGCGCACGCCGTTCTTCAGCTCGGAGTAGTCGATAACGTCGGTGATGAGCGCCCAGCAGAACATGCTGAACATGGCAATGCCCAGATAGGCGAACATGTAGAACACAACGAAAACCCATACGTTCTGGGGACGCACAATGAACGCGGCCACCAGACCGATGACAGAAATAAAGCTGGCGATGATGCTCATCTCACGTTTGCCGATCTTAACGGCGATGGGTTTGGCCACAGCCGCAATCACAAAGGTGAGAGCCATTGTAAGCAGAGAGGACAGAGACTGAACGTCCGGCGCAGAATAGTAGTTCGGGAATACGTGGTTAGCCATTCCGGTGAGCGTGAGCTGGGACAGAAGCATCAGAATAGCGGCAGCGATGATGGAAACCAGCGCGCGGTTGGTAATGATGCTGCGCAGCATGTGACCGATGGAGGCTTTCTGAGCGTTCGGATCGATCTCGGGGCGCACGCGCTCGGTGGTGAGCGAATAGCACAGCAGATAGCAGATGACCGCACCGATGGAGAACACACCTGCAATAAGGGTGAACCGGCCGCCGTTCAGCACAC
>CALXIP010000118.1 GCA_944388395.1 uncultured Ruthenibacterium sp. | reverse complement strand
AGGGCCCCAGATGGCCGCGCAGCATCTTGATGTGGGTATCCACGGTGCGGTCCTCGCCGTAATAGTCGTAGTTCCACACCTTCTGCAAAATTTTCTCCCGGGAAAGGGCGATGCCCTTATTGGACACAAGGAACACCAGCAGGTCGAATTCCTTCGGTGTCAACGGCGCTTCCTCGCCCCCGATGCGCACGCTGTGCGAGGCGGTGTCGATCACAAGATCCCCAAACACATAACTGGTGCCGGTCTCCTGATCTTTGGGCATAGCGCGCGCCAGAACCACTTTCACCCGGGCCACCAGTTCCCGCGGGCTGAAGGGTTTGACCACGTAATCATCGGCGCCATTTTCCAGGCCCGCCAGTTTATCGTACTCTTCGCCCCGGGCGGTCAGCATGATTACCGGGGTCATGATCTTGCGCTTGCGCATCTCCTTCAAGCAGGTCATACCGTCCACAAACGGCATCATGATATCCAGAATGACCAGGTCCACGCCGCCCACGCTCAGGCTTGCCAGCGCGGCCGAACCGTCCGTCGCCTCTTCACACTCAAAGCCTGCATACTGCAAATGCTCCCGAATGAGTTCCCGGATACGCGGCTCGTCATCCACAATCAAAATTTTCGGCATCTTAATCTCCGTCCCCCTTCTTCTATGCCATTCTGCGGTTATGATATCATAATACCGAAGCGATATGTCCAATTTGTGAAAATTTTGTCTCGAATTTCCGAAAAAGCACCTGTTTCGGTTTGACGCGGCGTGCCCGGCGCGTTACAATGAACAACAGCGACAAAGGAAAGCGAGATGGACAATGTTGGAGTGGATCGTTTGGATCATTGGCGTGATCGTCATTCTATTATGGGTACTGCTGCGGCCCGGCCGTTGCAAAGCCGGTCAGCAGCTGCCGTTTCTGGGCGTCAACCATGCCCACCGCGGACTGCACAGCGAGGATAAAACCGTACCGGAAAACAGCCTGCCCGCCTTTCGGGCCGCAGTGGAGGCCGGATACGGCATGGAGCTGGATATTCAGCTTTCCAAAGACGGCCAGGTGATGGTTTTTCACGACGACACCCTGGACCGCGTATGCGGTGTGCACGGACGGGTGGACGCGTTCACCTTTGATGAGCTGCGGCAGATGCATTTGTGCGGCACGCAGGAGACGCTTCCCCTTCTGACCGAGGTATTCGAAGTCGTACAGGGCCGCCAGCCCATGATCATTGAACTGAAGACCGGCCCCCGAAACAACGAACTCTGCGAAAAGGGGCTGGCGCTGATGCGCGATTATCAGCGCCGGTATCCGGGTGCCGCCTTCTGTGTGGAAAGCTTTGACCCGCGGATCGTTGCCTGGTTCCGCCGCAACGCACCTGATATTTTCCGGGGCCAGCTGGCGGACGAACCCAAAAGCTATGAAAATCTGTCCCCGTTCAAACGCTTCTGCCTGGGCTGCACCCTGGGCAATGTCATTGCGCGGCCCCAGTTCATCGCCTATGGGCCCGGCCGCAAACCGGTGCTGGAACGTCTGGCGGAGGCCATGGGCGCTGTGCGTGTGTGCTGGACGGTGCGCCCGCAGAACGACATTGTGGCCAAAGAACTGGAAAACGACGCAGTGATTTTTGAATTCTACCGTCCCAAACCCCGCTACAAATAAGACCGATGAAAAAGGCAGACTCTCCCGCAATGTGAGAGTCTGCCTTTTTTGTGCCGTTCCGCACATCGTTTCATTCGTTCAAAAAGCGTTCCAGTTCCGGCCAGCGCCGCTTTGCCTCTTCATAGCCCGCCTGATACAGGGCGCGCAGCTTCTGCGGATCTTTTTCAATGCGGCCGATGCCGCTGGGTTTCTGCGGCCGAAGGACGAAGGCATTTCCCGCCGCCTCCTGCCGGGCCACCTGTTCCAGCGTGCGGTTGTAGCGTATATGGCGGTCACCCAGCGCCTGCACCAGTTTGGGCCAGCGGCGGTACCGAGCCCGGATCGCCGGCATCATCCGGTTGGGCTGTTTGCGATAGCTGGCCATCTGCGTCAGGATCAGAACGTGTTTTTCATTGCCGTCAGCCATGCTTTTGCTCAGGGGGATGGAGTCCGCCACGCCGCCGTCCAGATAGTTCTGCCCGTCGATGGGGACCATGCGGGACAGCAGCGGCAGGGAAGCCGAGGCGCGAATGGCGCTGATGTTCTTCTTCATATCCCGGGACTCGATGTATTCCGCTTTGCCGGTGCGGCAATTGGTGACCACCGCATAAAAATGGCCGGGGTAACGCAGTGCCGCCGCGTAGTCCATGGGGTCCAGCCGGTTTGGAATGGTGTCGTAGCAGAACTTGACGCCGAAAAAGTCGCCGGTTTTCAAAAAGCTGCGCATGCCGCAGTAGCGCGGGTCATCCAGATAATTCACGGCCACCCGCAAAGCTCGTCCCCTCTGCCCTGCAATATAACTGCAGGCATGGCACGCACCTGCCGAAACCGCGTAAATGTTATCAAACGTCAGCCCTTTTTCCAGAAAAAAGTCCAAAACACCGGCAGTGAACACGCCGCGCATGCCGCCGCCTTCCAGAACAAGCCCTGTCTTTGCCATGTGATTTCTACCTTCTTTTGCAGCGTATGATTCTTGTTTTATTGTAGCACATTTTCGGCTGAAATTCACGGCTTACAGTGCATTTTGTTTACAGGTCGTCCACCAGTGCCGTGCTTTTGGCATAAGCGGTGCTCTTGGCCTCAAAAAAGTCGGTTTTGACCATGTTGGCATTGGAATACTGGCTGACCCACGCCATATCCGCAGGCTCGCGCTCGCAGCCTTCAAACAGCGTGCCGAAGCCCAGGCTGGACCAGCGCAGATTGCCCAGGTAGCGGATGTAGTCCGTGACCATACGGCTTGTGAGGCCGGGCACTGCATCTCCGATGACGTAGTGTCCCCAGGCGATCTCCTGCCGGACGCCTTCTTCCAGCATCTGCCGCAGCATCTCCACATTTTCCGGGCTGAACAGTTCGGGCTGCTCTTTCTGAAGTTCCAGCAAAATGCTGCGGAACAGCCACAAATGCGTGTTTTCGTCCCGATTGATGTAGCGGATCTCCTGCGCGGAACCGGGCATTTTTCCGTTGCGGGACAAATTGTAAAAGAACATGAAGCCTGAGTAAAAATAGACGCCTTCCAAAATGAAGTTGGCCATCAGCACCCGCAGCAGCGTCACCGGAGCGCGCTTTTCCTGAAACTCATTGTACAGATCTCCGATGAACGTATTGCGCCGCAACAGGTGCTCGTCTGTTTTCCACTGGTACAGAATCTCATCCCGCTGTGTGGGGCTGCAGATGGTGTCCAGCATATAGCTGTAGCTCTGGCTGTGCACGCACTCCTGAAAGGCCTGAATGGACAGGCACAGGTTCACCTCGTTGGCGGTGATATACTCCCCGATGTTGGGCAGATTGGCCGTTTGAATGGAATCCAGAAAGACCAGAAAACTGAGGATCTTGTCATAGGCAGTGCGCTCTGCCTGGGACAGATTGGGATAGTCCTTGACGTCCTGCGCCAGATTGATCTCTTCCGGGATCCAGAAATTGTTCATTGCCTGCCGGTACCAGTCGCTGACCCACGGATATTTCAGATTGTTGAAATCGTTCAGGTTGGTGGTGTTTCCCCCGATCATGCGGCGCAGGCGCACGTCGGTGTCGCCGCCCGGGTTAAACAGCGGTTTTTTCACAAGATGAGCCATCTTTTTCTCTCCTTTCCATCAGGAAGAGCAGCTTTCGCACTCTTCCACCTCCAGCGATTTGGAACGCACATAATAAATGGTTTTCACGCCGTTTTCCCATGCCTGCACATACAGATTCAGCACTTTGCGCAGCGTGTAGTCGTTGGTGATATACAGATTCATGCTCTGGGCCTGATCGATGTGGCGCTGGCGCACGCCGTAGGCGCGCACGCTCCAGCTTTGGTCCATCTGGTGCGCCGCCTTGTAGTACCAATAGGTCTCCATGGACAGCTGCGGCGCAATGCGCGGCAGCATGCTGCCTTTTTTCTCCTCCAGGAAGAAGCGCTTCATAATGGGGTCGATGCCTGCCGTGGTTCCCGAAAGGATGCTGGTGGAAGACGTGGGCGCCACCGCCAGCAGATAGGCGTTGCGCATGCCCTGCCGGGCCACACGGGCAGCCAGTTCCCGCCACTGGGGCGAGGTGTAGCCCCGCTTTTCAAAATAGGCACCGGTCTGCCAGTCGCTTCCCTCGAAGAATCCATAGCTGCCCTTTTCCGCCGCAATGGAGCTGCTGGCCGCAATGGCCGCACGGTTGATGCGTTCAAACAAATCGTCCACAAACTCCAGATGTTCCTGGCTCTCCCAGCGCAGCTTATGTTTGGCCAGCATGTGATGATACCCGGACACACCCAGACCGATGCTGCGATAGCGCCGGTTGGTGAGTTTGGCGTAGGGCAGCGGATAGAAATTCAAATCGATCACATTGTCCAGCGCACGCACTGCCG